>QKDG01000100.1 GCA_003246805.1 Clostridia bacterium
GTTAGCTTTAAAAAAAATAAGGTGGAATGAACAAATGGGATTTTTAGACAAAATATTCGGTAATTACAGCAAGAAAGAGCTTTTAAAAATAGAACCTATTAAGCAGAAAGTTTTGGATTTAGAAGAAAAATACAAGCAAATGTCAGAAAGTGAGCTAAAAGAGCAGACGCTTTTGCTAAAAGAAAGGCTTTCAGGTGGTGAAAGTCTTGACGATATTTTACCGGAAGCACTTGCAACCTGCCGTGAGGCTTGTGATAGGGTATTAGGTAAGCGCCCTTATCCTGTGCAGATTATCGGTGCTATTGTTCTTCATCAGGGCAGAATTGCCGAGATGAAAACGGGTGAAGGTAAAACTCTTGTTGCCTGCCTTGCATCATATTTAAATGCTTTGTCTGGCAAAGGTGTTCATGTTGTTACAGTAAATGATTATCTTGCTAAATTTCAGTCAGAGGAAATGGGAAAGGTTTATCGCTATTTAGGATTGTCGATAGGCGTTATTCTTCACGGAATTACAAATGATGAACGCCGTGCTGCATATGCCTGTGATATTACCTATGGAACAAACAATGAATTTGGCTTTGACTATTTAAGGGATAACATGGTTATTTATAAGGCCGACAAAGTTCAAAGAGAACACGCTTTTGCAATTGTTGACGAAGTCGACTCTATTTTAATTGACGAGGCAAGAACTCCATTGATTATTTCAGGCCGCGGCGATAAGTCAACCGATTTATATATAACAGCAAATAAATTTGCAAAATCATTAAAGCAGACAAAGGTAGTCGAGCTTGATGACAAGCAGGATAACGATGTAATTGAAGGGGATTATATCGTTGATGAAAAGGCTAAGACAGCTACCCTGACAAAAGATGGCGTAGCAAAGGCTGAAAAATTCTTTAGCCTTGATAATCTTATGGATGCCGAGAATATGACAATTCTTCACCATATAAATCAGGCAATAAAGGCGAATGGTATCATGACTGCCGATGTTGACTATGTTGTAAAAAACGGTGAGGTTATTATTGTAGACGAATTCACAGGCCGTCTTATGATGGGGCGCCGTTTTAATGATGGTTTGCATCAGGCTATTGAAGCTAAGGAAGGGGTAAAGGTCGCACACGAATCAAAAACTATCGCAACTATTACCTTCCAGAATTTTTTCAGGCTGTATAACAAGCTTTCTGGTATGACTGGTACTGCTATTACTGAGGAAGATGAATTCAGGGAGATTTATAAGATTCCAACAAACAAGCCTGTAATTCGTAATGACCATTCCGATTCAATTTATAAAACTGAAAAAGCCAAATACAATGCTGTTATTGAGCAGATAGTTGAATGCAATAAAAAAGGGCAGCCAGTGCTTGTTGGTACAATTTCAATTGAAAAATCTGAGCTGTTAAGTAAAATGTTAAAGCAAAGGGGAGTAAAGCACGAGGTCCTCAATGCTAAGTATCACGAGAAGGAAGCCGAAATTGTTGCACAGGCAGGCCACTATGGTGCTGTAACCATTGCTACCAATATGGCAGGACGTGGTACCGACATTATGCTTGGCGGTAATGCCGAATATTTTGCAAAGGCTCAGATGAGAAAGCTTGAAATTCCTGAGGAAGTTATTGTTGAGGCAACTGGTTTTGCCGAAACCGACAATACTGAAATTCTTGAAGCAAGAAAAAAATATATAGAGCTATACAGCCAGTTCAGCAAAGAGGTTGCTGAAAAATCATTAGCAGTAAAAGAAGCAGGCGGATTGTTTATTATAGGAACAGAGCGCCACGAATCAAGGCGTATTGATAATCAGCTGCGTGGCCGTTCAGGCCGTCAGGGTGACCCTGGCGAAAGCCGTTTTTATTTATCGCTTGAGGATGACCTTATGCGTCTTTTCGGGGGCGACAGAATAACAGGGCTGATGAACACCCTAAATGTTGATGAAAATATGCCGATGGAAAGCAAAATGCTTTCAAATGTAATCGAAAGTTCTCAGAAGAAGGTTGAAGGCAGAAACTTCAATATAAGAAAAAATGTATTGAACTACGACGATGTAATGAACGCTCAGCGTGAGATTATTTATAGCCAGCGTGCCAAGGTTCTAAATGGTGAGGATATCAGCGAATACATCACCAAGATGATTAAGGACTATATCTCAGGCATTGTATGCCAGTATATCATTGACACAAATATTCATGACGACTGGAATATTACAGGCCTGCGTGACCATCTGAGGGGCTTTATCACAACTGAAAATGATTTGAATTATTCAGCAAATCAGCTTGAAGAAATGTCAAGGGATGACATTATTAATGAGCTTAATGAGAAAGCACTTGCAATTTATGCAAACCGTGAGAGGGAATTGACACCGAAGGTAATGAGAGAAATCGAGCGTGTTGTTCTTTTGAAGGTTGTTGATACAAAATGGATGGACCATATCGACAATATGGATGAATTGAAGCGTGGAATAGGCTTGCGTGCTTACGGGCAGAAAAACCCTGTTGTTGAATATCGTATCGAAGGCTTTGATATGTTTGACGCTATGATTGAAGCTATTTGTGAAGATACAGTAAGAATGCTCTTTACCGTTCGTGTAAGAGTAAATGAAGAGCCAAAGCGTGAGCAGGTATTACAGGCTGAAAAAACTTCAACCAGTGATGGTACAGTATCTTCAACAAGAACAGTTAAGAAAAAACCGGGAAGAAACGACCTTTGCCCATGTGGCAGCGGCAAAAAATACAAAAAATGCTGTGGCATAAATGATTAACTTAAATAAACAAAATTAAAAAATTCGTCGGGGGTTATTATGGCTGAGATTAAAGCATTTAAAGGTTTGCGTTATACTGAAAAGGCAGGCGATATAAACGAACTTGTGTGTCCTCCTTATGATATCATAAGTGATGAGCAAAGGCTTGAATTTATAAACAAGAACGAGAGTAATATTATCAGGCTTGAACTGCCAAAGGGCGAAAATGCCTACGAACAAGCAGGCAAAACTCTTTTAAGCTGGGTTGACAATTCAATTCTAAAAAAAGATGAGCAGGCTGGTATTTACGTATACGAAATGGAGTTTTCGCTAAACAATGCAACTTCAAAAAAAGTTAAAGGCTTTATTTCTCTTGTAAAGCTTGAGGAATTTTCTAAGGGCGTTGTTCTTCCCCATGAAGAAACTTTAAGCAAGGCAAAAACCGATAGATTCAACCTGATGAGCCAGACATTCTGCAATTTTTCACAAATTTATTCA
>QKDG01000114.1 GCA_003246805.1 Clostridia bacterium
CCAACGCCTTGTTTCCTGAATAATAACGCCGCCTGCTTCTAAAACTTCAATTTGTCTTTTTGCTTCGTATTCTATTCCTCTTACAGCGGCACTAAAGCTGTTGACATTTTTCATTTCACAGCGTGTTCCAAACGGCTCACCTGGTTTTCTTACAGAAACATTTACGTCACAACGGATTGAACCCTCCTGCATTTTGCAGTCAGAAATATCAATATATTGAAGAATTGATTTTATTGTATCAAGATATGCTTTTGCCTCAGCAGAACTTCTTAAATCAGGTTCAGAAACTATTTCGATAAGTGGAACACCACATCTGTTCAAATCAACTAATGAGCCCTCAAAGGCATCTGAATGCAAAAGCTTTCCCGCATCTTCTTCTATATGAATTCTTGTGACTCCAATTCTTTTTTCTTCACCATTTACAAGAATATCAAGATAACCATTTTCGCATAAAGGGACCTCAGCCTGTGAAATTTGATATGCTTTTGGCAAGTCAGGGTAAAAATAGTTTTTTCTGTCCTGTTTACAAACTCTATTAATTTTGCAGTTTAAAGCATGCCCCATTAGAATTGCATTTTCTACAACCTTTTCATTTAAGGTGGGCAAGGTTCCCGGCATTCCCATACAAATAGGGCATACCTGTGTATTTACTTCAAGCCCAAAAGCATTCTTGCAATCACAATATATTTTTGAATCTGTGTTAAGCTCAGCGTGAACTTCCAAGCCAATAATTATTTCGTAATCCATTATTAAACCTCCTTATAGAACAGCTGGCATTTTAAAGCCACCAACAAGTTGTTCATAGGAATAAGCAGTATCAAGCAAAGTTTGTTCGCTAAATTTATTCCCGATAAGCTGCAAGCCAATAGGTAAGCCTTTTTCATCCCTGCCGCAAGGAATGCTTATTGCTGGAAGCCCAGCGATATTAATTGTAACGGTGCAAATATCGGTAGAATACATTTTCAAAGGGTCATCAGTGTTCTCGCCTATTTTGAAAGCAGTTGACGGAACAGTAGGTGTAGCAATAACATCAATATCATTAAATGAACTAATGAATTCCGAAGTAATTCTCTTTTGAATCTGCTTTGCTCTCTTATAATAAGCATCGTAATAGCCTGAGCTTAATACAAATGTGCCAAGCATAATTCTTCTCTTTACTTCATCTCCAAAGCCTTCACTTCTCGTTTTTTCATACATATCTATTAGGCTGTCGTAATCTTTTGTACGATAACCGTATTTAACGCCATCAAAGCGTGCAAGGTTTGATGATGCCTCAGCCGAGGAAATAATATAATAGGCAGAAAGAGCATAGTCTGTTGAAGGCAGAGAAATCTCTTTAACAATTGCCCCCTTTAATTCCAACTGCTTAACAGCATTATAAACAGCAGTTTTAACATTATCATCTATTCCTGCACCAAAATATTCTTTTGGCATTCCAATTTTCAAGCCCTTAACATCACTTTTAAGATTATCGCTCAAATTAGAATATTCTCTGTAAGCTGATGTTGAATCCATTTTATCATAGCCATTAATAACAGATTGCAGCATAGCAACATCTTTTACGCAACGGCCAAAAGGGCCAATCTGGTCAAGAGAAGATGCAAAAGCAACAAGCCCATAGCGTGAAACACTACCGTAAGTAGGCTTTAAACCAACAACACCACAATATGAGGCAGGCTGGCGAATAGACCCACCAGTATCAGAGCCAAGAGAAACTATTGCTTCACCCGCAGCGACAGAAGCAGCACTGCCACCTGATGAGCCACCAGGAATTCTTGACAAATCATTTGGATTTTTAGTCTTTTTAAAATAAGAATTTTCTGTTGAGGAACCCATGGCGAATTCATCCATATTTAACTTGCCCGTGATAACCATTCCCGCATTGCTTATTTTATCAACAACTGTTGCGTTAAAAGGCGGAATGTAATTTTCAAGCATTTTTGATGAGCATGTTGTTGTTATTCCTTTGGTTGAAATGTTATCCTTTATTCCGATAGGGATGCCTGCAAGTGGGGCAACGCTCTCCCCTCTCTGTATTTTGTTATCGATTTCAATTGCTGTTTTTATTGCATTATCCTTTGTGAGAGTAGTATAAGCTTCGACTCTATCTTCAACGGCTTCAATTCGATTAATAACAGATTCTGTTAATTCTCTTGAAGAGATTTCTTTGTTTCTTATCATTTCAGATAATTCATAAGCATTTTTAAAAAATAATTCCAAAGTCCACAACTCCTATTCAACAGTTTTTGGTACAACAAGGCAACCAGCCTGAACCATAGGTGCATTATTCAACAATTCACCTCTTGTATACTTATTTGCTCTTGCGATATCTTCACGCAAAATTAAAGGATTTGATGTATCAAGGATTAACTCGTCATCAATAGCTGGTAATTTCTCAACCATTTCGATAATTCCCTGCATGTCCTTTTCAAATTTTTCAAGCTTTTCATCTTCAATTTTTAATCTTGAAAGCTTTGCGATGTGTTTAATATCAATATTCATATATCCTCCTGTTATTTTTAAAGCATCTGCTTAAATTCTTCTTCACTTATAACTTTGATACCAAGCTCTTGTGCTTTTGTCAGCTTGCTTCCTGCATCCTCACCTGCCAACACGTAGCTTGTCTTTTTTGAAACAGAAGATGATGCTTTGCCACCTGATTTTTCAATAAGCTCCTTTGCTTCATCCCTTGACATAGATGGCAATGTGCCAGTCAAAACAAAGGTTAAACCTGTAAACTTATTGCCTGTTTTTGTTTTTTTATAGCTTGTATTTAAACCATAGGCTTTTAATCTATCAATAATATTCAGCATATGTTTTTCTTTGAAAGCATTGTATACGCTTAAAGCCATTATCTCGCCAAAATTTTCGATTTCAGCAATTTCATCAGCCTTTGCAAAAATAATGTTATCAATATCACCAAATTTATCACACAGCAATTTAGCTGAGGCTTGCCCGATATTTCGTATTCCAAGCCCAAATATCAATCGGTCAAGTGAATTTGATTTTGATGCCTCTATTGCTTTCAAAAGGTTTGAGGCAGATTTTTCTTTGAATCGTTCAAGCGACAAAAGCTTGTCCATATCAAGCTCATATAAGTCTGCAACAGATTTAATAAGCCCATTATCCAGCAAAGCTTCAACAATTGCAGGGCCAAGACCGTCAATATTCATCGCACCTTTTGAAGAGAAGTGAATAATACTCCTCATAATCTGTGCAGGGCAATCGACATTAGGGCAACGCAAAACACTTTCATCTTCATCTCTTACAGCTTTGGTGCCACAAACAGGGCATTTTTCTGGCAGCGTATATGGGGTTTTATTATTTCCCTTTTTATAAACTGATAAAACCTCAGGAATAATATCTCCTGCTTTTCTTACAGTAATAATATCACCTATTGAAATGTTCTTATCATTTATAAATTCCTGATTATGCAAAACAGCACGTCCAACACTCGTCCCAGCAAGCAAAACAGGCTCAAATATAGCTACTGGTGTAATAGCGCCGGTTCTACCTACATTAACTTCTATATCAAGCAATTGTGTGTTTTTTTCCTCTGGTGGGAATTTATAGGCAACTGCCCACTTAGGAACTTTTGTGGTAAATCCAAGCTGTTCACGCTGCGCAAAATCATCTACTTTTATCACAACACCATCAATATCAAAAGGGAAAATACTCCTGCTATTGCCAATACTATTTATTCTTTTAATGATTTCATCATAGCTGGTTACTCTTGTATAATCAGGTACAACCTTGAAACCAAGCTCTGATAAAAAATCCAAAGAATTTTTATGTGAATAAAGCTCATGCCCTTCAATCTGCTGAATATTAAAAACAAATATATCAAGATTCCTTTTAGCTGTAATTGATGACTTTTTTTGTCTTAAAGAGCCAGCAGCTGCATTTCGTGGGTTTTTAAAGGGCTGTTCATCATTATTAATCTGCTCTTCAGTCAGCTTTAAAAAAACAGAATGTGGCATATAAACCTCACCACGAACCTCAATGAACGGAATATTCTTTGATAAGGTTTTTGGGATAGATTTAATTGTCTTTAAATTATTAGTAACATCTTCACCTACAAAGCCATCCCCTCTCGTAGAACCCCTGAAAAATTCACCGTTTACATATTCGAGTGAAACAGATAAACCGTCAATCTTAGGCTCAACCACAAAGCATGGGTTATTTAAGGAATTTTTACACCTGATAAAAAAAGCCTCAACCTGTTCAAAAGAAAAAACATCCTGCAAGCTACCCATCTGCACCTTGTGTTCAACTTTTTCAAACTCGTTCAAAACCTCACCACCGACTTTTTTCGTTGGTGAGTCTGATTTTGCAAGTTCAGGGAACTCTTCTTCAAGTGATTTAAGCTCCTGCATTAGGATATCATACTCAAAATCCTTGATTTCTGGATTATCCTTAACATAGTACTGCTCATTATGATAATTGATAATGCCAGTGAGGTCAGAAATTCTTTGTTTTGCTCTTTCAAATTCCATAATTACTCCTGAAAAATCATTAATTCATTCTATTTATTATACCATATTTTTTATTGAATAAGCTACAATTATTTGTTGTAATCCAATATTTTTTCATAATCTTCTCTGTCATCACCTGTTATGTATGTATAGCTTTCTGGAATATCACCTACGATAATTGTCTCGGCAATTAGATAATTCATATTAACATCTGTGGTTGTTTTAAACCCAGGAATTATTGCAGATACATTCCCTGTTACTTCAAGTATAATCTGATGCAATGTCTGATTTACTCCTGCCGGTGTAAATTTGCTCACAAGCCGTGAATCAACATATCCGACAGGCTCAAACTTAAATGTTATATCAGGTCCACGTCCATATAAAAAATTTATCCCGCTTAAAGTGCCTGACGAAACTGTTATATTCTCTTTGCTTATATTTTTAAAATCGTTGTTAATGTTATAAGTAATAGTTGCCTGCAACCTGTTTATAACTGCCATATTACTCTCGATTGAGGACACGTTCCCAATATCGTTCTTTGATACTTTTACAAGTGTTTCGTATGTAAAATCATCATCAGTTAAAGCATTATATACAGCAGTTGAAATTATTCTTGTGGCGATTACATTGCTTTCGTATTCTGCTATTTTATAAATTATAGGCCTTATTTGTGAATCAACAATTATATATGTTAATATAACAATAAAAATTGAAAAAATAAGGAAATATGAAAAAGTAATTTTCGTTTTTTGGGGAGCTCTCAAAGTATCACACCTTTTTAATTTGATAATAAATTATATTCAATTACAAATTAAAAATGTGCCAGGCTTCAAATAAAATCGGATAACAGATAAACTGTTACCCGATTTACTGTTATTGACGCTTATTTTCTGTTTAAAACTTCTTTTGCTTTCGCCACAATGTTCTCTTTTGATAGCCCAAATTCCTTTAAAAGAACATCACCAGGCCCGGAATAGCCAAAAGTATCATTTACACCAATTTTATAAACAGGGACAGGGCAACATTCAGCAAGAACATCACTTACAGCAGAACCTAAACCGCCAATAATGCTATGCTCTTCAACAGTAATAATTAATCCTGTTTCCTTTGCGGCTTTTATAACAATATCGCGGTCAATAGGCTTGATGGTGTGGATATTGATAATTCTTGCATCAATCCCCTGCTGAGAAAGCTCTTCCCCTGCACTGATTGCCTCACCAACCATAAGGCCTGTTGCAATAATAGTGATATCTTTACCTTCTTTAAGTTCTATACCTTTTCCAAGCTCAAATTTGTAAGTATCTTTGTTATTGAAAACAGGTGCAGCAAGCCTTCCAAATCTCAAATAAACTGGGCCGTTGTAGAGAATCGCAGCTTCGACAGCCGCTTTAGCCTCAACATCATCGGCAGGATTAATAATTGTCATTCCAGGTATAGTTCTCATCAAGGCTATATCTTCATTACACTGATGAGTAGCACCGTCTTCACCAACCGAAATCCCAGCGTGAGTTGCGCCTATTTTAACATTTAAGTGCGGATACCCGATAGAATTTCTAACTATTTCAAATGCTCTTCCGGCTGCAAACATAGCAAATGAGCTTGCAAATGGAATCATTCCGCTCGCAGCAAGGCCAGCAGCTACTCCCATCATGTTCGCCTCTGCAATTCCGCAGTCAAAAAAACGCTCGGGACAAGCCTTTCTAAATATTCCTGTTTTTGTAGCAGCAGCAAGGTCAGCATCAAGAACTACTAAGTTCTGATATTTATCGGCCAATTCTGCAAGGGCTTCGCCATAGCTTTCTCTTGTTGCTTTTTTTATTAAATCCGGCATTATTATCCCTCCAATTCGTTCAAAACATTATTTAGCTCAGCCATTGCCTGCTCGTATTGCTCTTTATTAGGGGCAGACCCATGCCAAGAAACATTATTTTCCATAAATGAAACATGTTTACCTTTAACACTTTTTTGAACAATAACAACTGGCTGCCCACTGATTTTTTCTGCCTCATTGAATGCTCGCTCAATATCGTCAAAATCATGTGCATCCATAGTAATTACGTGCCAGCCGAAAGCAGCAAATTTATCTGTAATTGGCTCAGGTGAGCACACTTCACATATTTTACCATCTATCTGCAAGCCATTATTGTCAACAATTGCAAGAAGATTATCAAGCTTGTTATGTGCCGCAAACATTGCTGCCTCCCATACCTGGCCCTCTTCAATCTCACCATCGCCAAGTATTGCATAAACCTTATAAGGAATATTCTTGATTTTACCTGCCAAAGCCATACCACAGGCTGCTGAAATCCCCTGCCCTAACGAGCCTGTGCTCATATCAACACCTGGTATATGCTTCATATCCGGATGCCCTTGAAGTATTGAGCCTATATGTCGCAATGATTTTAACAATTCAGTATCAAAATAACCTCTGTGCGCAAGTGCAGAATACAAACCCGGTGCACAGTGGCCCTTTGATAAAACCAACCTGTCTCTTTCTTCAAGAGATGGTTTATCAGGATAAATACACATTTTATTAAAATATAGATACGTCAGCAAATCTGCTATTGAAAGCGAACCACCGGGATGTCCAGATTTAGCATTATAAACACCCTCTATTATTCCCATTCTAATTTTACAAGCAGTTATTTGAAGTTGCTTTTTGATTGTCAAATCCATCATTTAACCTCCAGAATTAATTTTCATCTATTGTTGATTTTTAAATTTATTGATAATTTCTCTAAAATACGCGGGTAAATCACTGTCAAATTCGATATAATTATTGGTTCTCGGATGAATAAAACCGATTTTTTTTGCATGCAGGCATTGTCCAACAACACCTTTTTCAGCTTTACCATAAACAGAATCACCATAAACAGGATGCCCGATATATGCTGAATGTACTCTTATCTGATGAGTCCTTCCTGTTTCAAGATTGAATTTTGCCAAGGTATTATTCCTGTATATATCCAAAATTTCATAATGAGTAACAGCATTTTTGGAATTTTGATCTGTTACACACATTTTTTTTCGATTGCTTTTATCTCTCCCGACAGGTGCGTCAATTGTTCCCGATTGATTTTTAAGTCTACCACATAAAACAGCCTGATATTCACGGGTAAATGTATGCTGCTTTATTTGCTGAGCAAGATGAACATGGGCAAAATCGTTTTTTGCAACAATCAGCAAACCACTTGTATCCTTGTCAATTCGATGAACAATTCCCGGGCGAATTACTCCATTGATTGCTGATAGCTGCGCCTTGCAATGAAATAACAGTGCATTTACAAGGGTTTTATCAGGATTCCCTGCTGCGGGATGAACAACCATTCCCTTAGGCTTGTTTACAACCAGCAAATCATTATCCTGATATATAATTTCAACAGGCAGTTCCTGTGGCACAACATCAAGCTCAACTGGTTCGGGAATTATTAAATTTATGATATCGTGTAGTTTTACAACATAATTCTTATTAATTTGCTTTGAATTAACTGTAATATTCCCTTCTTCAATCAACTTTTGAACTGCCGAGCGCGTTAAGCCGGTATCTTGCAAGCATATCCATTTGTCAATTCTATTTTCACAAGATTCTTTATCAACAATATATTCAAGATTATTCATCTGAATTATCCTTAGCACTGTCATGCTTATGCTTTTTATTTTCAAAAAACAGAATATATACAATAAATAGTATTACTCCGAATACAACACAAATATCAGCAAAATTAAAAACAGGAAAATCGATGAACATTGCCTGGATATAGTCTATTACATTTCCGCCCCTGAAAACACGA
>QKDG01000063.1 GCA_003246805.1 Clostridia bacterium
ACAGCTACGCTTTTTACGAGGTTGCGTTCTCGCACTGTTCCGCCGTTTACGCTCGCGGTCAGCGAAATGGGTATAAAAATAACACCTTAGATTTCTCTAAAGTGTTAGAATTATTGGATTATTAAAGGGGTAAGAAAAGCACCTCACCAGTGCGGTGGGGTGCAATGCGCATTAATTATTTTTCAAAAATTACATCATTAATAATTTTTGTTAAAGTCTTTAAATTTTCTTCAACTTTATTTTTCATAGTTTCATACTCTGAATAATTATGTGCTATTTTGTTTCTAAACTCAGTTAATTCATCGTTAAAATTTCTATTTATGCTGTATTTTATTTTTACGCTATTTGGTATAGGGTAATCGCATTTTATTTCAGGGTATTTATTTTTTATATGCGCAAAAACTGTATTCTGATTACTTGGTCCAGGTAATATTTTTTGTAAAAAATCATATAGAAAACTATATCGTACAAAATAATCCTCAATAGACAAGATGTTGCAAAATGTTTGTATTGCTTCATTGTTAATTGTTCTTGGGAGCTCGTTAAAAATATTTTTATAGTATGCCTTTGGACGAGAGATACACAAACGTACGTTAGCTGAGCAAACAAGGTTACAATTAAATTTGAGGCTATTTCTTTGTGTTTTAACTGGATCGTAGGCTTGAGTTTCTATTATTGTAGAATTTTGTATAATTCCATTACTTGCTATGAATTGACACAAAAATTTGTTAGTGAATTGTTTACAGTGGTGTATTATTCCGTCATCAATAACTTTTTCTTTACAAAAAAGAAATTTAAACCCTTTAAATTCTGAAGAGTTTTCATTTTTTAACAACTCTATTTGTTCAATATCATTAATCTCGAAATTATCAATATCGTCTTTATTAATTATTATATCTTCTTTAATTATATAACCCGTAAAATCAGTAAAAATAATTTCAATGTATGGTAATTCAATATTTGTATTTTCCATATATGTGTATCCCTCTGTTTGAATTTTACCTATATTTTACCACTTAAAATAGCAAAATGCAACAGTTATTTACAATAAAGTCTAAATAAAGGCATAAAAATACCACCCATCACAAATGACAGGTGGATTATATATCGATAAGGGTAATATTTTGGGGGATATCTTTTAATGCTTTGCCGTCAAATATGGAAGTATCCATAACTTCATCTATGCTTTTAGCGATAAACGTGTCGTCGCCGCACCACATTTCAAAGCGTGTATGTGATATAGGGTCGATTCCGCAAGCTTTTCCGTTATATTCAAATGTGAAATGAGAACATAACGCATTAATGCGGTTTTTTATTTCGGTTGCTGTCATAATATATCTGCGTTCTCCTTTCGTTCCTGTTCTGTTAATTCACGGTATGGTCTTTCAATAAGATTATTATTCCCGTCATAAATATAATCATGGGCATGTTCACCTTTTTTTCCAAATTGCATAACTGATTTATGGCCATGATGATTATTTGAAATCTGCTTTATTTGAAAACCTTTTTCACCATAATAATTACGGTTAATTCCACCTTTTTTGCTTTCAGTTTGAGTAATTGAGTTTGGAACACTTTGAATCTTTACATCTTCTTGTTTCACTTTAATTATACGATTTCCGTTAGCGTTTGTCAATGTATGGCTATAAATGTATTTTAAATCCTCCCACTTCTCACCACCTGCCTTTTTAATTATTCTGAAAGCATGAAAACTTTTGGGAGCGTCCTCACCAAGCCTTTCCTTGTATCTTTCATACTGGTATCGGTCTTGACGGATTTTGCGGTTTTCAGCTTGTTGCTCGGTATATAGAGCCTTTTCCTCCTCTGGACGATTATCCTCAAAAGGGCGGTTACTTTTCTTAATTGCTTTTGCTATTTCATCAGTAGTGTGCATTGATTCCACCCAGGGCGCAACACTGTGCCTGCAATTAGGATGAACATTGTGATAACCACTTTTAAAGGCTTTTGAAAGGGGAGGGAACCGCTTGTCATTCCCTGAAATGCTGTAAATTCTGCCCTGAAACTGTGCGCATATTCCGCAAGTGGGGTAATGCTCGGTCATTTCAACAAGGTCATAGCCATTTGCTGAAAGCTGATTTTCTCTTGCAAGATTACCAGCCTCACGAGTAGTGGAACGTGCCACCATTGAAGCGTAGGTATCGACACCGACCTGCCTTGCGTTTTTCCCCTCGCCGTACTGAACAGTGAAAAAGCCTTCATTTTGCAAGCGCTCAATAAGATTATTCCTCATCTGCTGAACAGTTGCACCTGACGCAAGTTTCTGCCCTGTTGCTTCAAGTCCAGCCAAACGCAAAGTGTTATCCCGTGCGTCATTCACATAGCGAATAATCTGCCTGCCCGCCTGTTCAAGCCCTTGACCTATCTGATACTGCATTTCTCTTGCAATTTCATAAATAGCGTCGTTGTGAAGTGCCGCAAAGGATTGAGGCGGTTTCATCAAAAGATTGTTCTTTGTGAAATAGCCATAAAGCTCATCAAGAGCCTTTTGGTACTCTTTCGGAATAACAGAACGCACATAAAATGCTGAATGCTTTTCCAATGTTTTTAGCTGTTTTTCAAGCTGTTTAAGCACAGTATTTGCATAAACCTTTGTACCGACACCATTGCTTTTTATAATTGTTTCAAGGAGCTGGTCACGCGCCTTTTGGAATATCTTTATAAGATTTTCAAGCTCTGACTGAGTGGGCTTAAGCATTAATCATCACCGTCCTCGGCGTTCTTGTCAATATTAGTCAGCATTATAGGAGCAGTTGAGGCAGATTCCTCTGAAAGCTGTTCAAGCTCGGCCTCAACTTCGGTATCTGAAAGCCCCATGCGTTTCATGGCAGCGTATTGGCTCATGACAGCCTTTCCGCCTGTTGCTGAAATAAGTGTCTGAATCTGTTCAACCTCGTCAACAGGGAGCCCATCAGACCAGTGGAGTGTAAGCCCGTCATAGTCGATTGTAATTCCGTTCACTTCTGATAACAGACAAATAATTTGCTTAACCGTTGCGGTATTAAGATTTGTAAGCCTTGCTGCCTTTATTCTTGGGGAAACCATGCGGAGCTTTAAGGCTGTACCTGAACTAGCCTCACCACCACCGCCGCCCTCCATGAACGCCTGTCCCATTTCTGAAAGGGTGTAAAGCTGATTAATGAGTAAATCAATCTCTTTCCAGTTGCTTTCAAGGTTACCATCCCATGTGAGATATGACGGCTTAACAGCTTTTGGGTCGCTGACTTCAAAGAAATTCCCAGTCTGAACAATATAAAGCCCTGTGCGTTCGTCCTTTTGTGTCATAAACTGTGGGCCATACATTGTAGGAGCGCTATGCTTGTCAAGAATAGCGTCAGCACATTGAAGTCGCCACATTATTTTTGAAACTATGCTATTCACAACGGAATAATCATCGACTCCGAACAGGTCGCCTGAGTGGGTTATATTCGTTAGGACCTGAACAGCAAAGTCGTTAATTTCTGTTGAAACATTTTTATTATCTTTAAGCGTGCCAATTTCGTGTTTATCAGCGTCATAGCTGTAAGTTCTTGTTTCAATACTTCCGATATTATGTATCTCCACATATAGCTCGGTTGCTTTGCCTTTGCTGTCTGGGTTAGTGGGGTACGCAATAACGTGCTGTGTTATAGTCTTGAGGTCGGACGGGTCAACAACAGGGAACCAGTAGCGAGGGGAAACAGCAGTTATTCCATTGCCCACAAGCTTGAGAACTGCATTCCCATAACGCGAC
>QKDG01000052.1 GCA_003246805.1 Clostridia bacterium
AGGAGTGTAAATATGATAGTTATAGGAAACGACCATGCAGGGACAGCGTTGAAGAATCATATTGTTGAATGGTTCAAGGCTAATAAAATTGATTATTTGGATGTTGGCTGCTTTGAAGGCGAAAAATGTGATTATCCTGTTGCTGCAAAGAATGCTTGTGACGAAATAATTTCCGGCAAGGCAGAAAAGGGCATTTTGATATGCGGAACAGGCATAGGAATTTCGATAGCCGCCAATAAAATAAAAGGAATAAGAGCAGCAGCTTGCTCCGATTATTATTCAGCTAAGTATACAAGGCTTCATAACGATGCAAATGTTTTATGCTTTGGTGCAAGGGTAATAGGAGATGAAAGCGCAATAGAGCTTGTAAACGTATTTTTAAATACCGAATTTGAAGGCGGAAGACACGCAGCAAGAGTTCAGATGATATCTGAGCTTGAAAAATAGTTAAATTATGTGGAGGTTTACATTATGTGTGGAATTGTTGGTTATGTAGGAAATAAGGACTGTACAGAGGTTCTTATTGACGGTTTGTCAAAGCTTGAATATCGTGGTTATGATTCGGCCGGTATATCAGTGCTTGAAAACGGATGTATCAGGACTGTAAAAGCACAGGGAAAGCTAAAAAATCTTGAAGATAAAATCTCTGCCGGTGAATGCTTTAAAGGAACCTGCGGTATTGGCCATACCCGCTGGGCTACGCATGGAGAACCTTCTGACATCAATGCGCATCCTCACGGCAATGCTATTCTTTCCATTGTTCACAATGGTATTATTGAGAATTATATGGATATCAAAGAATCCCTTAAAAATGATGGTTATACCTTTGAATCACAAACAGATACAGAAATTGCAGCAAAGCTGCTTGATTATTATTATAAAGGTGACCCTGTCGAAGCTATAATCCATGTTTTGGGTGAGGTTCGTGGTTCTTTTGCGTTGGGAATAGTATTCAAGGATTTTGAAGATACAATTTTTGCGGTAAGAAAAGAATCGCCCTTGATTGTCGGGGTTGGCGACGGTGAGAATTTTATAGCATCTGACGTGCCTGCAATTTTGAAATACACAAAAAAATACTATCTTCTTGAAAGTGATGAACTTGCTATACTAAAAAAAGATTCTGTTGAATTTCTTGATTTACATAGAAATACTATTGAAAAGGAAATTCAGGTGGCTGACTGGGATATGGAGGCAGCTGAAAAATGCGGATATGAGCATTTTATGTTAAAGGAAATTCATGAGCAGCCAAACGCAATAAAAAATACTTTATCACCACGAATTAAAAATGGCCTGCCTTATCTTGACGGTTGTGGGCTTGACGACGAAACGCTCAAAAACTTCAACAACATATTCATCGTAGCCTGTGGAACTGCTATGCACGCGGGTGTTGTGGGGAAATATGTAATAGAGGAGCTTGTAAGAATCCCTGTGACAGTTGATATAGCTTCAGAATTCAGATACAGAAATCCTATTATCACTGAAAAGGACTTAGTTATAATCATATCACAGTCGGGCGAAACAGCGGATACTTTGGCAGCGCTGAAGCTTGCAAAAAAACAAGGGGCTAAAACACTTGCTGTTGTCAATGTTGTTGGCTCATCTATCGCAAGGGAAGCTGATATGGTTATATACACACACGCAGGGCTTGAAATTTCAGTAGCGTCAACGAAAGCGTATTCTGTTCAGGTTGCGGTAATGTATCTTCTTGCATTCAAGCTGGCATTGATAAACGATAAAATTACAGAAGATGCTTGCAGAAATTATACAAACCAGCTTTTTGAAATCCCATCAGTTATCAGTGCTTATCTTGAAGAAAAAGAACAGCTCCAGTTTATTGCATCAAAGCTTGTAAATGCAGATAGCCTTTTGTTTATAGGGCGTGGGCTTGACTACGCAATGAGCATGGAAGGCTCACTAAAACTGAAAGAGATTTCATATATACATTCTGAGGCTTATCCGGCAGGGGAATTAAAGCACGGAACAATATCCTTGATTACTGAAAATATGCCTGTAATAGCTGTTGCAACACAAAAAAGCTTGTTTGAAAAAACAATAAGCAATATCAAGGAAGTCAAGGCGCGTGGAGCAAATGTAATTTTACTGAGCAGCTGCGATTCAAAAACAAAACCGGGGATGATGTTGCTGATTATAGAGTTAACCTTCCTTGTACAAATGATTTGTTTATGCCATTGATTTCTGTTGTGCCATTACAGCTGATTGCATATTATACAGCTGCATTGCGTGGATGCGATGTTGATAAGCCAAGAAATCTTGCAAAATCTGTTACAGTAGAATAAAAAAAGCAGGGGGCATTTATGCTCCCTGTCAGCTTATAGAAAAAGTCGTTTTCTATAATTATATTATAAATTTAAGCGCGTATTTGCGGGGGCTTTGCGATCGCCCCCACACCCCTTCGCATCAAAAATCATAGTTTTTCGACACTCTGTCAGGGGGCATTATGCCCCCTGTTTTTTTACTATTATAATAATTAGTTAATATCAAAGCCCCCGAAAAATTCTTTTTTCACCGATGTTTTTTTATGAAAAATAAAACGCCGAGAGTATTCCCTCGACGAAAAATGGAGCGGATTACGAGGCTCGAACTCGCTACCTCCACCTTGGCAAGGTGGCGCTCTACCAAATGAGCTAAATCCGCAAATATGAA
>QKDG01000155.1 GCA_003246805.1 Clostridia bacterium
TCCATTACAGCAAGGTCTTTAATTAATATATCGTTAAAGCTTAGCGTATCGTACTTTATAGCGTCATCATATTTGTTGGGGTCTTTATCATAAACACCGTCAACCATTGTAGCCTTAAAGAAAATATCGGCTTCAATTTCTGCCGCACGAAGAGCTGAAGCAGTATCTGTTGAAAAAAATGGATTTCCTGTGCCACATCCAAAAATTACTACTCTACCCTTTTGAAGATGACGTGTCGCTCTGTTTCTGATATAAGGTTCAGCAACCTGTTGCATAGAAATAGCTGTCTGCACCCTTACAACAACCCCTAAATTTTCAAGTGAATCAGCTACTGCAAGTGCATTCATTGTTGTGGCAAGCATACCAATATGGTCTGCCCTTGTTCTGTCCATTGCACCACTGGTTCTTCCACGCCAGAAGTTCCCCCCGCCAACAACAATACCAACCTCAACACCGGCATCTACGCATTTTTGTATGCTTGTACATATATTGTTAATTACCGAAAAATCAAGCCCGGTTTTTTTATCGCCTGCAAGCACCTCACCACTGAGTTTAAGCAAAATTCTTTTATATTTAGGCTCCATATAAGCACTCCTTACTACCATTTTGTTTATTAGTTTATTATATACATTTTACTATAAATCAATAATTATGTAAAGACTATTTACTATTTTTTTATTGAATATAAATAATAATGATATAATAATCGTTTGAATATTTTAGCAATACTATTGAACAAATGCTTATATCTAAAAACTAAAACTTAAATTGAATTTAGTTATTTCCCAATCCAGTATTTTTCAGTCTCATGGCGTGATGGTCTTCCCATTAGCTCGCTAATTGATATTTTTACATCCTTATTGTTAAACAGAATATTATATAATTGCGATGTAATAGGCATTTCAACACCTGCTTTGCGTGCAAGCTCATAAGCGACTTTTGCACAGGCGTAACCCTCAACAGTACCGACCTGATTGACGGCTTCCTGCGGTGAAACACCCTGCCCTATCAGAATTCCCGCACGCCTGTTTCTGCTGTGCATGCTTGTGCAGGTAACAATTAAATCGCCTATACCTGTCAGTCCTGCAAAGGTTTCTTTCCTTGCTCCCAAAGAAACGCCAAGGCGTGCAATTTCAGCAATTCCCCTTGTCATTAAAGCGGCCTTTGTATTGTCACCATAACCCAAGCCATCACAAATACCGGCACTTAAAGCTATGATATTTTTCAATGCACCACCAAGCTCGCATCCGATAATATCATCACTTAAATATATTCTGAATGAAATATTTGATAATTCTTCCTGTATAAAGTTTGCTGCTTCTTTATCATTGCTTGCTGCAACAACGGTTGTTGGCATAAGCATCACGACCTCCTCAGCGTGTGAAGGGCCAGACAATGCCACAACCTTATTATCAGGAAAAACCTCTTCAAGAACTGTGCTTAGCCTGTTAAATGTTTTATCTTCAAGTCCTTTTCCCGTATTTAAAATAATAGCTTGTGAGCTCATGAAAGGCTTAGCAGACAAAGCGACCTTCCTTAAAAAAGCTGACGGAATTGAAAACAAAACAATCTGAGCATCTGCAACACAGGAAATGTCAGTTGTTAAAGCTATTTCGTCAGAAATTATGTGGCCAGGCAATAGCTTTTTATGCTCCTTATCCTTTCGCATTGCTTCAATTTCATTTTCAAATGCCGACCATACTGTTACTTTATGGCCATTTTTGTGAAACATAATTGCAAGGCTTGTTCCAAATCCACCAGAACCTAAAATTACGATATCTGACATAACTTACACCTCAGACTTTTTATTAAAACTAAATTTACTCTCAGTACCATTCATCAGCCTTTTAATGTTAGGGCGATGCAGGAATATAATGATTACTGCAATAAGTATTGCAAAGCTTGCATTTAGCATCGGGCTTTCGTAGCCCCTTAATGATTGAGTTATAAATGTAACAATGGGATAAGCAATTGCGGCAAGCATTGAAGATATTGATACATAGCGTGTTAAAAAAAGTATCAATGCAAAAAATGGTATTACTATTGCAAATGTAAGTGGGTCAAGCGCCAATAAAGTCGTTGCCGCCATTAGAACGCCTTTTCCACCTTTAAAGCCATAGAAAATCGGGAATACATGCCCGATGATTGCAGATATACCAGCAACATATCCGACAAGCAGATTATTGTCAACATTTAAGCCTGAAGCAATAAACCTGCAAATAACTACTGCAAGAACGCCTTTTGCCAAGTCACTTAATAAAGTTAATGCTGCGGGGCCTTTGCCAAAAACACGCAAAGTGTTTGTAAGCCCTGCATTTTTACTGCCATAATTCCTTATGTCAACTTTTTTGAGAAGACGTACAACTATAATAGATGAATTAAGGCTTCCTAAAAGATAAGAAAATACTATTGCTATTATTACAGAAACGATAAAATTATTGTGCATAATTCTTCCCCTTTACTTATAATCGTCATTTCCACGTTCACGCACTATAAACCTGACAGGTGTTCCTTCAAGACCAAAAGTCTCACGAATCTGATTTTCGATATATCTCTGATAAGAAAAATGGAAAAGCTCAGCCTTGTTGACAAAAACAACAAAGGTTGGTGGCCTTGTTGACGGCTGGGTAATATAGTATATTTTTAATCTTTTTCCTTTGTCTGACGGTGGCTGAACCCTTGCCGTTGCATAAGACAAAATATCATTTAGCTTCCCTGTTGAAATTCTGATAGAATTTTGGTCGTTTACAAACTTAATAAGCTCATAAAGCTTGTTTATTCTCTGCCCCGTTTTTGCTGAAATAAAAACCATCGGAACATATGACATAAAGCTAAAATCCTGTTGAAGGCCCGCCCTGTATTCATCCATTGTCTTTGTATCTTTTTCGATTACATCCCACTTATTGACTGCAACAATACAGCCTTTTCCCTGTTCGTGCGCATAACCTGCAACCTTTGAATCCTGCTCAGTAAAACCAACCTCGGCATCTATTACAATAACCGCAACGTCGGCTCTGTCAACCGCCATATAAGAACGCAAAACGCTGTAACGCTCAATATTTTCTAAAACCTTTGATTTTTTTCTTATTCCTGCTGTGTCAATAAATACGAATTTCCCATTTTCATTCTCAACAACAGTGTCGGTAGCATCCCTTGTTGTTCCAGCAATTTCAGATACTATTACTCTCTCTTCCCCTGCAATTTTATTGATTATTGAAGATTTTCCTACATTTGGCTTGCCTATTACCGCTACCTTTATAAAATCCTCACCATATTCATCCTCGTGGCTTTCAGGCAAAAATTCCAGAACCTTATCAAGCAAATCACCTGTTCCGTGGCCATGCACAGAAGAAACACCGACAGGCTCCCCAATTCCAAGGTTATAAAACTCATAAAATTCAGGCAAAGGCTCACCCAATGAATCGCATTTGTTTACGCACAAAATTACAGGCTTTCCTGATTTTTGAAGGATACTGGCAACCTCATAATCATTTGCTGTAACACCACTTTTTAAATCTGTTACAAGAATTATAACATCAGCTTTTGAAATCGCAAGCTCTGACTGCCTTCTCATCTGTGACAGAATAACATCATCAGAATTAGGCTCAATTCCCCCTGTATCAACAAGCATAAACTCGTGATTTAGCCATTCACATTTAGAATATATCCTGTCTCTCGTAACACCAGGCGTATCCTCAACAATTGAAAGCCTTTGACCAATTAATTTATTAAACAGTGTGGATTTCCCAACATTTGGTCTTCCTACAACTGCTACAACGGGTAATGCCATTATTACAACCCCTTTAATTTCCTAAAATTTTATCCAATAAGTCATATCCGTTATTATCAACAGTTATGATTTTTATATTAAGCTCATTCTCAACCTGTGTAATTGTATAATCATCCAAAAACAATTCTGTACCCTGTTTTATCATAACAGAAGGTATTAAAAGAAGCTCACCCAGCTCCTTATCCTTTAATTGTGCAACTAAATCTTGGCCGGTAATCAAGCCAGCTACTGTAATATTTTGACCAAAAAAATCATTTTTTATAGCAAAAACATTACAATTAACATTATGCCATTTTTCAGTAACCTTTTCAATAAGAAAATTTAAAAATTTATGCGCTGCTTTTCCTGTTACTATTGAAATATTCCTGTTATTTATATGTGTTATCTTTTTTTCGCTAACTGCACTTAGAAATTCATCATTTAGTGCCCTTATCAGTCCAACACCGTTTTCATACTGCGGATATTCTTCGTAATAATCATTATCAGGTAAGTCTTTTTTTGAAGTTAAAAAGAATTCATCAGAAGGAAAAACAAGCCTTGTATTATATTTTTCAAGGAACTCGGACTGCTTTTGTTCAATTAATTCAAGCGCCTCGTTAGCTGATTTTTCATTAAAAGGTATAAGTGGATATAGATTTTTGCGAAATTTAGATAAACCGACAGGAACAACAGCAATTGATGAAACCGAAGGATATAAATCCCCTAAATCACTCAAAGTCCTTAAAAGCTCCTCACCGTTATTTAGGCCAGGGCATAATACAATCTGGCAATTGATTGAAATTCCTGCATCTGCAAGCATTTTAAGGTATTTAAGCTTTTCACCAGCAAAACGGTTATTCATCATTTTTACTCTTAATTCAGGATTAGTTGTATGAACAGATACATTTATATTTAAGCGCATTTTGATTATACGCTGAACATCCTCATCATTAAGATTTGTAAGTGTAACATAGTTACCGTGCAAAAAAGAAAGCCTTTCATCATCGTCCTTAAAATATAAGGTGTCCCTCATATTAGGTGGCATCTGATCAATAAAACAAAACACACATTTGTTTTTACAGCTTTGCTTTTCGTCCATCAGATAGCTTGAAAATTCAAGCCCTAAGTCGTCATATTCATCTTTATTTATTGTTATTAAAATTCTTTTGTTATCTCTTAAAAGCTCAACTTCAAGCTTGCTTTCAGAAACATAAAACATATAATCAAGAACATCGCTAATTTGATTTCCATTTATAGCTAACAAGATGTCGTCAGCTTTAATATTTGCCTTATCTGCAAATGATTTTTTAACGACCGAAGCAATTTTTACAGCCATACGAACCCCCTGTTTTGTAAAAATACTTAAAAAAAGAGAAGGATTGCTCCTCCTCTGATTTCATTAGAAAACGGATATTACGCTTCTTTTTTGATAACTTGAACACCTTTATAAAATCCACATTCTTTGCAAACTCTGTGAGGAACAGTTAAAGCTCCACAATTTGTGCATTTGCTGAATGCTGGTGCATCCAATTTCCATACAGCTGAACGTCTTTTATCACGTCTTGCTTTGGACACTTTTCTCTTTGGTACTGCCATTTATGGGCACCTCCTTATCCGGAAATGTAAAATACATATTATTTTGTTACACTATTCATCATCATTACAATTGCAGTCAGAAATATTTTTATTCGTTCCGCAAATATAACACAAGCCTTTGCAATCTTCATTACAAAGTATTTTTGAAGGCAGCTGTAACAATAAATCTGAAATCGCCAGCTCGTTTAAATCAAGGGTATTATCAGGGCATTGTATATATTCATCACTATCATGGCTGGTTGACCGCACAAGAAAATGATTAAATTTATAAAAATACTCCCGTTCAAACTCAGTAAGGCATCTGTCGCAATTTAACTTCATCTTGAACAAAACAGAATAGTCGAGTGAAACTAATCCCATCTTGCTTTTAAGACTACCATTTATTACAACAGGGGAAATAAACGGATAACTCTTATACTGCACTAAGCTTTCAAGAGGAATAGAATACTCAAAGCTTCTGTACTCCTCAATAGAGTCAAACAACTGTTTTAATTGTAAAACCATTTTTTCACCTCAGAACATCACAAATTATATTATAACTGTTCTAAAAGGTAATGTCAACTACTTTTTTATAATCTGCAATAAAAGATTAATTATAGATATTTCTTAACACTTTCAGGCAATTCGCTTTCATCAGCTGAAACAGTGAAAACAACCTTGATTTCCTTTGATATTTTTTCAATTTTTTCAAACAAAGTACCAAGCATATCAAAATCTTTTCCAACTATTTTCAAAATAGAATCAACGAAAACCTCTGAAATATCAAAGTTACCAGCAAACATACCAGCTACAAAGCCGTAGAAAGAATCATAACCATTGATATCATATTCTTCAACATCTACAAGCCTTACTGCGTGCGGAATATCATAAGTAAGCTTTGCACCTTTTTCAATGCAAATTACGTTGCCGTTTGAAGCTTCAGCGTCTGCTTTAATCATATCAATTAAAACCTTTGTTTTGCCTGTTCCCTTTTTACCTGTTATCAATTTAATCATAATAACACTCCATTTCTGCAATAAACAATCTATTTCCAAGTCGTAAGACTATTGGAGCAATTTTACTTCAATTTTGCTTCAAGCTCAGCTTTCTGAGCCTCATATCCTGGTTTGCCAAGCAATGCAAACATATTCTTTTTGTAGCTTTCAACGCCTGGCTGGTCAAATGGATTAACACCAAGCATATATGCTGAAACAGCACAAGCTTTTTCAAAAAAGTAAACCATATAGCCGAAATTCTTTTCATCAATTTCGTCAACTTCAAGAACAATATTTGGTATTCCACCCTCAGTATGTGCAAGAATAGTTCCCTCTAAAGCTTTTCTGTTTACAACAGACATATTTTGGTTTGTCAAGAAGTTCAAGCCGTCAAGATTCTCTTTATCTTCTTCAAGGAATAAATCCTGTTTTGGTTTTTTAATATCCACAACAGTTTCAAATATTATCTTTGAGCCATCTTGAATAAACTGGCCTAATGAGTGTAAATCGGTTGAGAATGTAGCAGCGGTTGGGAAAATACCTTTATTATCTTTGCCTTCGCTTTCTCCAAAAAGCTGCTTGAACCATTCAGTCATCAGTGTAAAGCTTGGGTCATAGGTAACAAGCATCTCAACAGACTTATTTTTTCTGTAAAGAATGTTCCTTAATGCTGCGTATGTGTAGCAGTCGTTATTATCATCATTTTCAGCAAAAGCAAGCTGTGCATCCCTTGCGCCCTGCATTACAGCATCAATATCGCAACCAGCAACAGCAATAGGCAATAATCCAACAGCTGTAAGAACTGAAAATCTTCCACCGATATCATCAGGAATAACGAAAGTCTCATAGCCCTCGCTGTCACTTAAATTCTTTAAAGTGCCCTTTGATTTGTCAGTTGTTGCAAAAATTCTCTCCTTGGCTTCTTCCTTGCCGTATTTTTTCTCTAATAAATCCTTGAATATCCTGAATGCCAAGGCAGGCTCAGTTGTTGTTCCTGACTTTGAAATTACGTTTACAGCAATATCTCTGCCCTCGCAAATTGAAAGAATCTCATTCAAATAAGTCGGGCTGATGTTGTTCCCAACAAAATAAATATCAGGTGTTTCTTTTTTTAGATTATTATAAAACGGAGATTTCAAAAGCTCGATAGCTGCTCTTGCTCCAAGATAAGAACCGCCAATCCCGATAACAATGAGAACATCCGCTTTGCTTTGAATTTTCTTTGCTGCTTCTTTGATTCGCGAGAATTCTTCCTTATCATAATCAGATGGAAGATTAACCCATCCTAAAAAATCATTACCCAAGCCATTTTTATTCATTAAAGTCTGGTGAGCAGCTTCAATCTGAGGCTTAATTGCAACTAATTCATTATTGTTAATATAGCTTTTGACATAATTTGAATTGAGTTTAACCGGCATTTGTAGAACCCCCATTTTTTTAGTATTTACATTTTACTATAAAACAATGATTTTTGCAAGATGTTTTATAATACATCTTTAAATTTATTCATTATTCACATATCAGAACTTTAACAAATATTGCAGAATTCTTTGAAAGCAAAAAAATATATCCGTTCTTTTTATATTTTCATTTGCAATGATATTTGACTTAAAAATAAGTTTTTCATCTTTAAAAAACTCAACAACACCTATTATCTGCCCTTTTTCAACAGGGGCTTCAACTTCTTCCGGCAGAGTTATTTTTACTTCAACACCTTTTGCTGTACCACTCGGAATTACTACCCCTAAATTATCTGCTGTTGTAATCTCAACATATTGTTTTTGACCCTCAACATATTGTTTTTGACCGCTTTTTACTCTTATAGGACATAATTCATCTTCCGCAAGCTCCGGGTTATAGTATTGATATGACGAAAAGCTGATGTCCAGAATACTTTTAGCATCAGTATATCTGCTGTCGCTTGTTGCACAGCCAAGCAAAACGCATATAAGGTGCATATCATTCCTTTTAGCTGATACGATAATACAGTTCCCTGCCTGGGCCGATGATGCTGCCTTGATTCCTGTAACGCCCTTATAGTTCCTTACAAGCTTATTTAAATTGACAAGATTAGTTTGCCCT
>QKDG01000025.1 GCA_003246805.1 Clostridia bacterium
TATTGTAAGATTTGATTTTGCCTGATTGATTTTTTCAATCATAGCCCTTGCTCCGTTCACATCGTTGTTTTCAAGTAAAGATGCCGTTTTATATGCAAGCGCAATAATGTTGTTCGGGTCACCGTCTGCATCTGTGCCATATCCCAGAACTTCCGCACCATTTAACGAAATATCCATGACAGTCTGCTCATCAACATTCCCACTTGCATCAAACTGCATTCCCAGCCCCACATCAAGATAAATGCTTTTTGTTTTTGGGAAAAGTGTGATATCATTTGTATTTATGTCCACGCCGTTAAAGTTAAGAGTACCCGTTGTTTCGTCATATGAAAAAGGAGGTGTGCTGTTGTTTGTTCCGCCAAAAAGCTTTCTGTCTGCATATTCGGTGTTTATCTGGCTAATCATTTCCTTTGCGATGTTTCGTATCTGCTCTGCAAGAATTTTACGCTCATCATCGCCCTGTGTGCCGTTTACGCCCTGAACAATAGAGTCCGTCAGTGTTGTTGAAGAATTGCTGATTGAGAGCAGTGACTTCTCTGCCGCCGAAAAAATTGTATCAGCAGTATCAAGATTTGATTTATACATTTCAGTTTTTTCTAAATTTCTTCTTATAATTAACGCCTTTGCCGCACCAACTGAATCCTGAGATGCACGGGTAAACTTCCTTTGAGATAATATTTTATTGTTTATTTCATTCATGTTGGTAAGTGCCGAATTTGTGTTGTTAAGATATTGCCTTGTCATCTGATTTTGTGTTATTCTCATTAAAAATCACCTATCCTTATTTATCTGCCTACAAGGCCCATTCTGTTAATGATAGTTTCAAGTGCCTCATCAAGAGTCGTCATTATTCTTGCGGAAGCATTGAACCACTTCTGATAATTCATCATATTTACGCCTTCTTCATCAAGAGAAACGGATGAAATTGATTCAATTTCTGACTTCACGCTATAAGTCAGCGACTGATTTGATTCATATACACCTGTCTGGTATTGAATTTCCTGGGCAATTCTGTTTGAATAGAATGATATATACCCCTCAAAGGTTCCTGTGTAATCCGAATTGTCGCCAAAAGCGATATCTTTTTTAAAAACACTTTGCAATCTAAAAATATGAGCATTGTCAAGCTCGCCATCCTGTGTTGAAGGGAGTATTGACATAGGGTCTTTTAACCATGAGTCCGAAACCCTTAAATTCTTAGCTGTAATAACACTCGAACCGTCAGATGAGCTAAAAAGCGGCCTGCTTACAGTAGGCGCAGCTGTGTCTACATTTGCGGCATTAAATTCTGTTGCAATTGCCTCAGCAAACTTATCTATAACGCTCTTGTAGTAGGCTATGCCCTGTGTTGCGTTCTGTGCGCCCGATGCATAACAGCCATTGCCATTATAAAGCTCTGAATATCCCTTTAACGAGCCTGCTGACGGGTTGTAGGATTCACCATTGTTGAAATAGAATGTAAGCCCGCCTGTCGTTGAATCCTCTCTATACGTAAGAGAAGTAGCCTCTGACCCTTCAATTACCTTTGCACCAGCAAATATTACGGTTACCCCGCCGTCATTTTCATTTGTTACTTCAATATCCCCATAGGTTGAAAGATTGTCCAGCAGAACATTTCTTGCATCAAGAAGCTCGTTTGGCCCATAGGTAGTGTTAACAGTATAATCACCAGCCAATGACAATGAAACCCCGCCTGACGCTATATAGTTTTGTGATATCTGCTTGTTGAGCAGGGCTATTTTTTCAAGAGTAGCATTTAAATCGCCCACCGTTGCATCAATCTCAAACTTTGTCTGCTCCTGTATCTGTGTCAGCTTGAAATCATAGTTGTTTATTACATTTACAAGCTGTTTTGCTGACTGTGTAAGAATATGTGCAAGCTCTGTCCTGTCTGTTGAATCTGTGGCAAATGATTGCATGGATTTTTGAAAGCCAAGCAAAGCTGACTGTAAGCCTGTTGTGTCAATATTATCAAGCACGTTTTCGATATCTGTCATTATACTTTGTTTAATTCCTGCCTCAGATGTATCAGAATTAAGCTCACGAAATTTTTTATCAAGAAAAGCATCACGTATCTGGTCAACACCCGCCGCCAGAACTCCCTGCCCTGAGGCCATTACGTTCCCGGTAGAATATCTCGATGTCCCTGATTCTGTCACCATTGAGAATAAATCTACCCTTTGCCTAGTATACCCTGTTGTATTTATATTTGAAATATTGTTACTTGTTATATCAAGTGCCTTCTGCGAAGCCATAAGTGATGTTCTGGCTGTTTCAAACCCTAAAAAAGTTGGTCTCATTCCAAAGCCTCCTAAATATTTTTTCCAAGAGAAATACTGTCACCAAGGGGTTGCTTTTTATCCCCTTTATCGTTATAAATGTTGCCATCACTGCGGGAGGTTTTTTTGTCAATTGCCGTAAGCTTTTGTTTAACTAATACCATTGCTTCGTCATTTATCCGCTTGACTTCAAAAATATATTTTGAAAGCTCTTCGTATATGCTTGCAAGCTTACCCGAATATTGGGCAGGTGCATCCTCAATAAGCTTTTTAAAGCCCTCAGAATTTACGCCCTGATTTTCAAGCATCTTCTTCCTTTTTGCTTCGAGTGAATTGCCCTTCATTATAAGGGCCTGCTCCTTGCTCAGGCTGTTGTTAAGCTCTTCTATACTGTTTTTTGAGATATAGGAAAGCTTTGTGTTCTGAAACTCAAGAAGCTCTTTATAATGATTGATATATTCCTCAAAATATTTTATTATTATGTTATAGTCTGGCACAGTATTTTCCCCCATAAATTATTCTAAAATGGATTTTGCCAGTGTTTCTGCACTAATGCTGTATTCTCCGTTTTTTATCAGCTTGCTTAAAGCAGACAAACGTTCAGCACTTGCAGAAGCATCAATCTTTTGGGCAATATGCTCCTTGATGCTTTCAACAGTTGGCCCACTGTTTGTTGAAAGAACAAGCTTGTCAGTATTTTTTTGAACCTCAGCTGTTTTCCTTTTTGATAGCCTGGTGTTTTCAAATATATTTGTCTTATACGCATTTACTGCATTAATTTTATTGTTTATCTCCATAATAAGTGCCCCCTTTATAACAAAAAAATATATAATGTCTTATTATTTTTATCGGCAAAAAATATAAATACTTTAATTGTTTTATAAAAAAACTGCAACAAATTTTGTCGCAGTCATTTTCTTTAATTAGATTTTATAATATCCAGGGCATTATCATCAAGTATCTGTGGGAAATCAAGCAGTATTATAAGATTTTTGTTGAAAGTTGCAACCCCTGTAATATATTTTGTAACTTTTTCGTTTGTTATTGCAGGTGGTGGGGAAATCATATCCTCCTGCAACTGAACAACAGCGTCAACTCCGTCAACTAAAAAGCCAAGGTCAATCCCCTGAACTGATGAAATAATAATGCATGATTTTTTTGTTGCTTCTGCCGCCGGCATTGAAAATCGCTTTCTTAAATCAATTACCGGAACAACCCTGCCCTTTGAATTTATTACCCCAGGTACGTATTCAGGATATTCCAGAACAGGAGTAGCCACCTGATTCTCGACAATTTGAATAATATCAGTTATCGGCAATGCATATAATCTTTCAGCCAGCGTGAAGGTCAGATATTTCATATGCTCCAGGTCTTCTTCTTCGTCTTCATTGTATATATCATAAAAATCATTCATATTAAACTCTCCCTTTTCTAATAATTTTAAACCTGTATCTGTTTGTATATTAAATCCTCTATATCATCAAGGGCGCATTGTTTGCTGACAGCACCAATCTCAAAGGCTACCTTTGGCATTCCATAAACAACGCTGCTTTCCATGTTCTGCCCTATTGTAAAAGCACCGGCCTCATGCATTTTTAAAAGCCCCTTCGAGCCATCAGCTCCCATACCTGTGAGAATTATCCCTATCGCCTTGCTTTTTGCACAGTCTGCAACAGAATCAAATAAAACATCAACCGACGGGCAATGCCCGCTTACCTTTTCACCCTGTTTTGAGGAAATATAATACCCGTTAGCATCCTTTTCAACCCTCATCTGATAATCACCAGCAGCGATAACTGCCAGCCCCTCTTTAAGGCGGATACCGTCCTTTGCTTCAACAACCTCAAAGTTGCATATCTTGTTAAGCCTTTGAGCAAACATATCAGTAAACTTTGGCGGCATGTGCTGTGTCATTACAATAGGCGGTATATTGGCAGGCAGATTCTGTATTGTTTTTATGATAGCCTCTGGTCCTCCCGTAGAAGCACCAATGGCAATTAGGTCTATTTTACTTTTAATATTACTTAACGTTTTTTTCTCAGCTTTTTTACTATTAGTAATGTTATCTATAACCTTTGATTTTCCTGCAATTTTTATTTTCTCCCTCAGTTCAAGCGAAAAATCCATCATATCCTGCGGATTTTTTATAAGTGGTTTTCTTACGAAATCAATCGCACCTGCATCAAGGGCTTCAAACGCGTTTATAGGAAGCGATGTAACAACGACCGTAGGAACAGGATACTGTGGAATAAGCTTTTTCAAAAAATTAATACCGTCCATTTTTGGCATTTCAATATCAAGTGTTAAAACACGGGGGCGAAATTCCAGTATTTTATCCCTTGCCTCATAAGGGTCGCCAGCTGTGCCGACAATTTCAATATCCTCATCTTCCTGAATCATTTTTGATATTACACTTCTGAATAATATTGAATCGTCAACGATAAGCGTTTTAATCCTATTCTGCATACGTTTTCCACCTTGAACATTATTTTTTGTAGATTGCTGGTTTTATAACTTTAAAGCCAGTATTTTTTGTAATACTTTCAGCGTGTCCGATAAAGAAATATCCACCCTGCTTTGTCGCATCATAAAACTTCTTTATAAGCGTTTCTCTCGTGGGTGTGTCGAAATATATCATTACATTCCTGCATAAAATCAGGTCAAAAGGCTTTTTGTGAGAAAACTCGTCCATCAGATTAAAGTATTTAAAAACAACTTCTTTTCTTATTGTGTCGCAAATTTTATATTGATTATCAGGCAGCTTTATAAAATACTTTGTTAACCAATGCTTTGGTATGTCATTTAAATCCTCGGCCTTGAACACCCCGTTTTTTGCTGATAATAGCGCTTTTGAAGAAATATCTGTGGCAAGAATTTTTAAATCCCATTTTGCTTTTCGTTCGCCAAAATATTCATCAATACACATTGCCAGATTATACGGCTCGTTGCCAAAAGAACACCCGGCGCTCCATATCCTTACGTCACGGTCCTTTACAGTGCTTTCGATTTCAGGAAGAACCGTGTTTACCAGAAAATCAAAATGAGCGCTTTCCCTCATAAAATAAGTGTGGTTTGTTGTAAGCTTGCTTATAAAATGGTTGTATGCGGCGCCAGAGCTTTCTTTAAAAATATCATCAAGATAATCGTTATAGCAGGAATAGCCATTGTCAGTTACCGTAAAATTGAGCCTGCCTTCAATCAAGAGCCTTTTCTTGCTTAAATCAATCCCATAATTGTTCTTTATATAGCCGACTATTCTCAAAAATTCTTCATCTGTTAATTTCATTCAAACACCTTAAAGCTAACTGAACAATAGTTTATTGCAGTCCAGAACCAGCTTTACTTCATCCTCAATATTTATTATATCTGTAACAAAAACTGCCGCGCTTGCTCCTTTTTTTGAAGGTGCTGGTTGCAGAACATTTGCTGAATACTTAAATACCTCGCCGATTCTGTCAATTATAAGCCCGACAGACACGCCATCACACTCTACAACTACAATACAGGTTCTGTCATCGTATTCTATCTTCTGCTTGCCAAAGCGCAACCTTAGATTAATAATAGGTATAACCTTTCCCCTCAGATTAATTACGCCCTCAATATAATCAGCAACAAGTGGAATATGTGTAAGAGGGTGCATTTCAATTATATCAGTAACATAGGAAAGCTCTATTCCATACTGCTGGCCGTCAACAAAAAATGTCAACATCTGAGCATTCATGCTGTTGTCATCATTCATCACAAACCTCTGTGCCTTAACTGCAACTTCACTCACAAAAATCACCCCTTAAAAATCGTTTATTATTGAATTAACATCAAGAATTATAGTTATGCTTCCATCCCCGAGAATACTGCAACCTGACATTCCCTTTTGCTTAATTTCAAATCTGTTAAGCAACGGTGAAAAAGGCTTTACAACAACCTGCTGCTCACCTATCAGCTCGTCAACAAAAAGGCAGGTCCTGTTTCCCTCAGCCTGAACAAGCACAATGATACCGTCCTTTAATTCTGTGTAATTAGGTTTTATATTGTATAGATTATGTAATCTGATAAGTGGATAGCATTTTCCCCTTAGCATAATCATTTCGCCCGTCTGGCTGTCGTTCAAAAGCTGTTTGTCTTCAAACTTGAACGACTCTTTTATTGATGAGATAGGGATAAGGAAGGTTGATTCCCCTACTGAAACCTGCATGCCTTCAACAATAGCAAGCGACAACGGAATTCTAATAATAAAGCTTGTACCCTCGCCAAACTTGCTGTCAACAGTAACAGTACCGCCTACGCTTTCAATATTCTTCTTTACAACGTCTGTACCTACTCCCCTGCCGGAGAATTCTGTTACCTGTTCCTTCATTGAAAATCCAGGTGCCATAATAAGATTGCAGATTTCTTTTGTTGAATATGCACTTTCCGGCTTGGTAAGCAAGCCTCTCTCCTTTGCCTTTGCAAGAACCTTCTGGGGATTAATTCCCTTTCCGTTATCAGAAATTATGATGACAACCTCACCAGAGGAATTGAATGCAGATAGCTTTATCCTGCTTTTTTCTGTTTTCCCTGATTCGGCATATTCCTCAGGCGTTTCAATTCCGTGGTCCATTGCATTCCTGATAAGATGCATTAGCGGGTCGTTCAAAACATCTATAACGCTCTTGTCAACCTCAGTTTCTTCCCCTTCAAATACAAGGTCAACGTCCTTATTTAGCTTTACCTTCATATCACGGACAATTCTGCTCATTTTGCTGAAAGCACCAGAAACAGGAACCATCCTGATGGACATTACAACGTCCTGCAATTCATCGGTCAGCTTTCTTAGCTGCCTTGCCGCCTTCTGGAAGTTTTCAAGCTTCAAATCCTTTATGTCAGGGCTTGAAATAACCATAGACTCAGTTATAACAATTTCGCCAACCATGTCAAGCAGCTTATCAAGCTTGTTAAGATTAACAGAAATAATGCTCTGCTTTGCAGGCGCTTTTGCAGCATTGTTGCTCTGTGCTGTGTTTGCTTGTTCAGCCTGACTTGCAGCCTCAATTTTGCCTGCTTCGGCAACTGTTTCTGCAACAGCTTCTTCTTTTGTAACAGGCTTGGTATCTGCTTTTGTGCCTTTTTTTGCCGCAGGCTTTGCAGGCGCTTTCTCCTGCTTCTCTATAATTTCATATGATTTAACATTAAGTGCGTTTTCAATGCCGTTGATTACATCCTGTGCTTTTCCTGCCGGCTTGAACTTTATAATAAAGCCTTCTTCAATAATCTGTGCAGCTGTTTCTGGGTTTGTTTCAATATCAGCGGGTATATACTCAATTTTTTCGCAATTATCCCTTATTCCGTTCAACAGCATCATTGCCCTTAGGTTTTCCATCATGCAACCGTCTTCAAACATTACCTTTACAACGGTCATATCGTCATCGTCTTTTTCTTCAGGCTTTGCTTTTTTTGCTTTCTCTGCATTTGGTGCAGCCTTTTCCGGGGCTTTGCCACCATTCTTCAATATTTCTATATAATCCTTGATATCTGAAATCAAAGGTGAAAAATCCGTCGGCTCGGTGTCGCCCTGAACCAGCTCTATTTCAGATTTGAGTGA
>QKDG01000083.1 GCA_003246805.1 Clostridia bacterium
GTGAGGGGGCAATTGAAATGCCCCCATTTAATGCGTTCTAACATTATATTGATTAAAAATATTGAACTTACTTGTTAGCTAAAAAATTTGTATTGCTATTTAATATATTATATCTGCTGATTAACAAATATGTCGTATATTGCTTTTGTTGCGTTTTCAAAATCACTTTCGCTTATTCCAACAATTATATTAAGCTCACTTGAGCCTTGGTCTATCATTTTAACGTTAACGTGATTATGTGCAAGTGCTGAGAATATTCTGCCTGCTGTTCCCCTTGTTGATTTCATTCCGCGGCCAACTATTGCAAGCAACGCGAGGTTTCTTTCTATTTCAATATGGTCTGGTTTTACGCTTTTTTTAAGCTCAGCAATCAGGTCATCCTCATTGGCGTCAAGGTCGTTTCTGTTCACAATCACGCTCATAGTATCAATGCCTGATGGCATATGCTCAAATGAAATGCTTTTTTTCTCAAGAACTTCTAAAACTTTTCTCCCAAATCCTATTTCACTGTTCATCATGTCTTTTTCAAGATTGATAACAGCAAAGCCCTTTTTGCCTGCTATTCCTGTAATCGTGTATTTACTGTTTGTTGAATCAGCTGTTTCAACAATCATGGTTCCTTCATCCTGTGGTGAGTTTGTATTCTTTATGTTTATCGGAATCCCGGCTTTTCTTACCGGAAAAATAGCATCCTCATGCAATACTGTCGCGCCCATGTATGAAAGCTCGCGAAGCTCACGATATGTTATCACCTTAATCGGCGCAGGATTTTCAACAATTCTTGGGTCACATATCAAGAAGCCTGATACATCCGTCCAATTTTCATAAATCTCGGCATTTACTGCACTTGCAACAATTGAACCTGTTATGTCAGACCCACCTCTTGAAAATGTTTTTATTGTGTCGTTTGGCATTGAGCCATAAAAGCCCGGCACAACTGCATTTTCAAGCACAGAAAGCCTTTGCCCAAGGATTTCATTTGTTTTTTCTGCGTCAAAACGGCCGTCTTCTTTAAAAAAGATACCCTCAGCTGCGTCAACAAAATTATAGCCCAGATATTTTGCGAGTATTATTCCGTTAAGGTATTCGCCACGTGAAGCAGCGTAATCACGTCCGGCTTTTCCAATAAAGCATGACTTTATTGTGCCAAATTCATTTTCAAGAGAAAGCTCAATACCAAGGTCAGCGATAATGCTATTGTATCGTTCTTTTATCTGAGTGAACTCTTTTTCAAAATCATTGCCCTTTGCTGCTATTTCATAGCAATTATAAAGCATATCTGTTACCTTTGTATCGTCCGAATATCTTTTGCCAGGTGCAGAAGGAACAACATATCTTCTTGCCTTATCGGCAATAATAATATCTGCCACCTTTTTGAACTGGCTTGCATCAGCAAGTGAGCTACCCCCGAATTTTACTACCTTTGTATGCACTGCAATCTCCCCTTATCAATAAATATATTAAATTTAAGCAAATTCATTAAAACAGCTATTCTCTATTATAAAATATATGACAATTTATTGTCAATTGACATATAGGCTAATTTTTATGTAAATTGCAGTGTTTTCTTGTTAAATACGCTTGTGTGCCTGTCAAGAACACATTCCCCACATCTGTTTATATGAATAATATAGCTTAATTGTTATATTTTATTCACACTGCATATTTTTTGCTATTGTTGACTTTTTTTTATTTTAATGATAGTATTTTGATATTAAAATTGTTGGAGTTATTATGAAAAAGAAGGTTATGCTCGCAATGAGTGGCGGGGTTGACAGCTCGGTTGCTTTGTTGCTATTAAAAGAAAAATACGATGTAATTGGTGTCACTTTAAAGCTTTATGACAATGCTGATATCGGCATCAAACCCTCAAAAACCTGCTGCTCGCTGACAGATGTTGAGGATGCTAAAAGCGTTGCCGCAAAATGTGGAATAGACCATTATACATTTAATTTTACTGATTATTTTAAGGAAAATGTTATAGAACGTTTTGTTTATGCTTATTTAGATGGTGAAACACCTAACCCATGCATAGACTGCAACAGATACGTTAAGTTTGATGAGATGCTTCGTCGTGCTGTTTCGCTTGAATGTGATTTCCTTGCAACCGGGCATTATGCAAGAATTGAAAAGGACGAAATTACCGGCAGGTATCTGTTGAAAAAAGCGGTTGATGATACAAAGGACCAAAGCTATGTTCTGTATAATCTTACACAGGAACAGCTTTCAAAAATCCTGTTCCCTATGGGTGGGATAAAGAAGACAGAAGCAAGACAGCTTGCCGATTCAAGCAGGCTTATAAATGCAAGCAAGCCTGACAGCCAGGATATATGCTTTGTTCCGGATGGTGATTATGCACAGTTTATAAAAACTCATACAGGGAAGTCCTTGCCCTGCGGTAATTTTGTTGACAAAAACGGTAATGTTCTTGGCAGGCACAAGGGCATTACTCACTATACAATCGGGCAGAGAAAAGGGCTTGGCATAGCTCTCGGGAAACCTGCCTATGTTGTTGACATCAATCCCGATAACAACACCGTTGTGCTCGGGGATGAAAATGACTTGTTCAGCACCACTCTAACGGCAAAGGATGTCAACTTTATTTCAATCAACAGGCTTGAATCGCCGTTAAAGCTTAAAGCACGAACAAGATACAAGCAGACAGAGCAGCCCTGCACTATCTTCCCAAATGAAGATTCAACTGTAACTGTTGTGTTTGATAATCCAGGGCGCGCTTTTACCCCAGGGCAGGCTGTCGTTTTTTATGATGGCGATATTGTCGTCGGCGGTGGAACAATAATATAAACAATCCCCTGCAAATTTAATTGCAGGGGGTACAGAGTGCCTAAAAACTATGATTTTCGATGCGAAGTGGTGTGGCGGCGACCGCAAAGCCCCCACAAATACGTGTTTCAATTTATAAAAATTGTAGAAAAACGCTTTTTCTACAAGCTGAATCCCCTGCAAATTTAATTGCAGGGGATATTTTTATTCGGCATACTGTAATATAAATTCCATTATATACTCTTTGTCATTTATTAGTATCTTCTGGCACTGCAAGCTTTCTACCCCTGCCTGTTCTGCCGCATCATTAAGCAAGCTGTATATCTGTAACTTGCCTTCTTCAGGTGACGTTAGCATATCAAGAGTTTTGTTGTAGACTGCTTCATTCACAAGTTTGATTTTTATGCTGTCTTTGTTCTGCTGAACAGCCTTGACTGCCTCGTTAACAACAATAGTTATAGCTTCTTCATAAGAGTTGGCAAAAATCCCTGTTTTAACATAGTAGTTATCTTTAATTGAGGTTGCCACAGGGTATTGTATGTATGGTTCGCTATCAATGCTGTGGTCTGCCTGAATTTTGCTGGTAGTAACATTAAAATACTCATAGCTCAAAACATCAGTTGCGCCTACCGGGTCATCCCAGGTAACATCCATATGATACCATTGCCCGTTACATTTAACCATATTCCACATATGAGATTCTCCGCCTGCTTCCCCGGTAACTATCAGGGTGTCTATTCCCACTTCATTACAAAGGAGCGAAAATGCCTTTGAATACCCCTCACATACGGCACTTCCTTTAATAAGTGCGCCATACGCTGTATATACATGTGGATTGCTTTGTGGATTAACACCGACAGAATAACGGCAATTATTGATTATTGTATCGTGGATAAACAATATTTTTTCAAAATCCGTTGCATTGGGATTCATCTGGCTTTTTATAATGTTAACCCTCGCAATAAGCTCATTCGTCATGGCTACGCTTTCATTAAGGCTTACAGGATAGCTCATATCAACCGAAAGCACCCTGCCTGACGCCTGGTCATAGCTATATTTATAACTCATCGGCATATTTGTGCTGTAATACAGTGTGTTCTTAACAAGATAATAAATATTTACAAAATCTGTTGATGATATGTTATTATCAAAATAAATAACCGCTGAATTTCTTTTTATCCCCTCTGCCAGCTTGGTATATGTTGCCTGCATATCAGCTGTTAAGCTATAATATTTTACAACCTGCAGGTTGACGGGTATCTGGGCAACAGGGGTAGTTGTCTGAACTGTCTGTTCTGATGTTGTTGTGGATGTGATTGTGGCTTCCTGTGATTGTGAGGTAGCTGTTGTTGTCGTGGTTTGCGAGGGAACAGTTATATCAATACTCGTTTCTGCTTTTTTTATATAATTGTTAGGAAGCTCTAAGCTTGTTGTTTTCTCCTTGACTGAATAGCATGATGTCAGCAAAACAAGGCACGCCAAAAGCGCAGTTGCAATTAATTTCTTTGCTTTGCTTTTAAACATATACTACTCCTTTTCTATTCATCTGCGGTATTTTTATTTACAATTGTTGCCTTTAACTTTGAGATTCTTTTCTCCTCAGTCTCCAATACCGAAAATTCAACGCCATTGTATTCTATTGTTACAAGCTCACCCTCTGCCGGGATATGCCCTAAAATATCTATAATAAGCCCACCCATTGTGTCATAATAATGGCCGTCGGGTAGCTGCAAGCCAAGCTGCCTGAAAACATCCTCAGGGTCAGCATTTCCTGTTATTTCATAGGTTTCATCGTCATTTTTCACGATTTCGTCTATTTCGTTGTCATATTCATCCTGAATATTTCCAACAATTGCTTCGAGCAAATCTTCCATTGTTACAATGCCTGCTGTGCCGCCATATTCATCAACAGCAACTGCTATATGGCTTTTGGTTGATGAAAATTCCTTAAAAAGCTCGCCACAATGATTTGTTTCGGGAACATACTTAATTTCACGCATAAAATCGGTAATCGATTTGTTGCTGGTATCACCTGAATTTATAAGTATAAGCAAATCCTTGATGTATACAACCCCGTTGATATTATCAATACCGTTTTCATATACAGGTATTCTTGAAAACCCCTCACTTATTGCAAACTTTACAAGCTCATCAATAGGAGTGCTTTTTTCAACTGCTGATATTTCAGTCCTGTGTGTCATCACATCTGAAACAAGAAGGTCATCAAACTGAAAAATGTTGTTTATCATTTCCTTCTGGCTTTCTTCAATAGCGCCTGTTTCATTAACAGCATCAACCATCATAAGAATTTCTTCTTCTGTTACAGCCTGATTGTCTGTTTTTGAAGAAACACCCAGAATACTGCCGATTATATGTGAGAACAACAAAGACAGCCTTGAAAGCGGGGTGAAAATAATAGTTATAAGCTTTAAAACTCCGCTGGTTTTTATAGCAAAATCCATGCTGTATTTTTGTGCGATTTTTTTTGGGATACTATAACCAAAGGTATTTATCAGTATAGTAATACAAAATGCAATTATTGCTGCCGAGAGTATGCTTGCTATGCGTTGGTTTATTGTCTGGTTCTGAATAATGTCGCTTAAATACGGATAAAACACTATTGTTGCTGCCATTGTTATTATAACAGATGCCATTGCCTTGAAAATCGTCAGTGAAGTAAGCAGCTTGTTTGGCTTTGAAAGCAGTTCTATTAGCTTTGCTGCTGATTTATCTCTTTCAGCCAATTTTTTTAACCGTGTGTCATTAACTTCAATTACTGCTGATTCGCATACCGCTATAAAACCTTTAATCAACAAAACTATTACAGTAATTGACAAGCCGATTATTATTCGACTCCCATCGTCCATTTATTATCCCCTCTCAGATTTAACCCATAATTTTATTTTATCACTTATACAGAATAAGTCAATTAAAATACGACTACAAACAGGTGGTTATTATTTACATTTTAGTTACAGTATAAGGGACTTTTCTACTCGCTCGCTGATGTCACCTGCTCAACAGGCGCAACAAGCTGAGAGTCTATTTCTGAAATAACCTCGTTTAACCTGCTTGTCGGTTTTTCAAAAAAAGTATAATCAATAGTAATAACTGTTACACCATCAACTTCAAGCAGTGAGGCAACGCTACCATCAAGCTGGCTTTTGTCAACATCCTTTGAAATAAAAATCAAGTTCGGTGCCTGTGCTGCTATTTCTGCCGCCGGCATTGAAAAATCGGTGTAATCCTCTGCTACATTTATGCCAAATACGTTTAAAAGGCTTCCTGCAAGAGTATCTCCTGTTGCAACTGCAAATTTGTTTGTGATGCAAAGGTATTTGTACTCATAGCCTTTTGACTGTGCCTGATACAAAGCATCGTCAAGCGGTTCAATTTTTTCTTCCGTGATTTTGTCAGACTGTTTATTTCCCAGGAAAACCATTGCTAGCATTGCGTAAATATCATTAATTTCATAAAAATTTTTAGGCGGGCTTATCTCAAGAATTTTAATTCCGTTTTCTTTTAGCTCATTGATATCAATGCTGGCGACAGGGCTTTGTGTTATTACAAGCTCTGGCTTTAAATCAAGAATAGCCTGAATATCAGGCATTGCCGGGCTGCCGACTGCAGGGATATTTGCCACACCGTCAGGATAGCTGCAATAATTGCTCCTGCCCACAATTTTATCCCCTATGCCGATTTCAAATAGAATTTCAGTAACAGTGGGTGAAAGTGAAACCACAGTTTCTGGTGGGCCTAAAAATTCAACCCCCTCAACAGTAACAGGATAATCCTGCAAATTCGTGTTGTTTATATCATTGCTGTCAAGCAGCCCTATCTGTGAGCATCCGGTAAATAATAATATTATTAAACAAAAAATTATAATAGCATGTTTTTTCACGTTTTTGCCCCTTATTTTTTTATATATTTATTGTACTATAATAATTACATAATTGCAATTATTGTTTGCTATTATATTATGATGATTATTTTCTTATATTTTTAACAATTAATTGTGAAAAATGCTATTGACGACTATTTTAAAAATATATATAATTAAAGGTAATCATATTTTAACAATATAGCGCATTAAAGTATTTTGCTGTATTAATTTTTTAATGATTGAGAAAGGAGCTTGGATGATTAAAGTTTGTAAAGCAATGGTTGAATGTCTCGAAAGGGAAAACATCAAGGTCGTCTTTGGTTATCCAGGTGCGGCTATATGCCCCTTTTATGATGAACTCGAAAAATCTGATGTCCGCCATATTCTTGTAAGGCACGAGGCAAACGCCGGCCATGGAGCAAACGGCTATGCAAGGATTACCGGCAAGCCTGCTGTTTGTATCGCTACCTCAGGCCCTGGTGCAACAAATCTTATCACTGCTATTGCAACAGCATATATGGATTCTATCCCTGTTGTAATAATTACAGGGCAGGTAAACACTGACCAGATAGGGCGCGACGTTTTTCAGGAAGCTGACATAACAGGCTCAGCCGAGCCTTTTGTCAAACATAGCTATTTAGTCAGAAACAGTGAGGATATCCCCCGTATATTTAAGGATGCTTTTTATATAGCGGGGACTGGCCGCCCGGGGCCTGTTCTGATAGATATTCCCTACGATGTTCAGAATCAGATGATTGATTTTAAATATCCTGAACATTCCGAAATAAGGAGCTACAAGCCAACGGTAAAGGGCAATTCTCTACAAATAAAGAGAATAGCATCTGCACTAAATGAATCAAAAAAGCCACTTATATGTTCAGGCGGTGGAATATTTTCTGCTGATGCATGTTCTGAATTAAAGGAGCTTTCTTCTCTTTGTGAAATACCTGTTGTATCAACAATGATGGGAATTTCTGCTGTTTCTGCATGTGACCCTCTGTATTTTGGCATGATAGGAATGCATGGCGTTAAAGCTGCAAACCTTGCTATAAAAGAATGTGACCTTTTGTTGCTTATTGGCGCACGAGTAGGTGACAGGGCAATAAAATCCCCTGCTATGGTTACCGACAATACCAAGGTTATTCACATTGATATCGACCCTGCCGAGATAGGCAAGAATGTCGATGTTAATATTCCCGTTGTTGGTGATGCCAAAATCATATTGCAACAGATTATTAATGCTTGTAGCAAGCAAACACATACTGAATGGATAGAAAAGCTGAACACTTACAGGAACAAGCCTGTTGATGATTTGTCAAGCGACGGCTATGTAAACCCTAAAAAGGTTGTAAGCTGTTTATCCGGCAAGCTTGCCCCTGGGTCAACAATTGTAGCTGACGTTGGGCAGAATCAGATATGGACTGCAAGCAACTTTAAAGTAAAAGACGGTAGATTTTTAACATCGGGCGGAATGGGAACCATGGGATACTCTTTGGGTGCTGCTATCGGCGCAAAGCTTGCAATGCCTGAGAATCCTGTTATAGCTATATGTGGCGATGGTTCTTTTCAGATGCAGATGATGGAGCTTGCTACTGCTGTTCAGCATAATGTTGATGTAAAGGTAATTGTAATGTCAAACAACAGGCTTGGTATGGTCCGTGAACTGCAAAAAAATGCTTATGGCAACAAGCTGACAGCTGTATTTTTAGATGGCAGCCCTGATTTTATACTTCTTGCAAAGGCTTATGGCATAAACGCAATGCGAATTAATAATGATGACGATATTGAAAAAGCAGTAAATACTCTTATTGACTCAAAGGGGCCATTCCTGCTTGAATGTGTTGTAGACCCAGAAGCCCCAACATTATAATATAAAGGAGATTTCTATGAAGCATACAATTTCAGTTTTAGTGGAAAACCATGCCGGCGTGCTATCAAGGATATCCGGCTTGTTTTCAAGACGTGGATTTAATATTGACAGCCTTGCTGTAGGTGTTACAGATGACCCTGCTATATCAAGAATAACAATTGTTGCCGAGGGGAATGAATACACCCTTGAACAGATTGAGAAGCAGCTCAACAAGCTGATAGAGGTAATCAAGGTTAAAACACTTGACCCTGATGAGCTTTTATCAAGGGAGCTGTTGCTGATAAAAGTAAGCGTTCCCCCTGAAAAGCGCTCAGAAATTATGACAATTGCTGAAATTATGGGGGCAAAAATCATTGACTTGACGCTAACAACCATTACCCTTGAAATTTCTGACACAAAACCGAATGTCACACGATTTGAAGAAATTTTATCCCCATACGGAATTATTGAGGTTGTTAGAACAGGTATCATAGCTATACAGAGCGGACAGGAAGCAATATCTTTTAAGAAGTAAGCATTTAATGTTTATATATAATTAATTTATACCCAAAAGGGTGAGGAGGAAATTTTATGGCAAAAATCTATTATGCAAAAGACTGTGATTTATCTTTATTGAATGGTAAAACAGTTGCTATTATCGGCTATGGTAGCCAGGGGCACGCACACGCACTTAATCTTCACGAAAGTGGTGTTAACGTAATTGTTGGGCTTTATGAAGGAAGCAAATCATGGGCAAGAGCTGAAGCTGCAGGGCTAAAAGTTATGGTTGCTGCTGATGCTGCTAAAGCTGCTGACATCATCATGATTTTAATCAACGATGAAAAACAGGCTGATTTATACAACGCAAGCATTAAGCCAAATCTGAGCGCAGGCAAAACACTTGCATTCGCTCACGGCTTTAATATTCACTTTGCTCAGATTGTTCCGCCAGCTGATGTTGACGTTATCATGGTTGCACCTAAAGGGCCTGGTCACACTGTTCGTTCTGAATATGTTGCAAACAAGGGTGTTCCTTGCCTTGCTGCTGTTCACCAGGATGCAACTGGAAACGCTATGAAAACTGCACTTGCTTATGCTGCTGGTATTGGTGGTTCAAGAGCTGGTGTTCTTGAAACAACCTTCCGTCAGGAAACTGAAACTGATTTGTTTGGTGAACAGGCTGTTCTTTGTGGTGGTGTAACTGCTTTGATGAGAGCTGGCTTTGAAACACTTGTTGAGGCTGGATATGACCCACAAAACGCTTATTTTGAGTGTGTTCATGAAATGAAGCTGATTGTTGACCTTATCTATCAGGGTGGATTCAAATATATGAGATACTCTGTATCTGATACTGCTGAATACGGCGATTACCAAATCGGAAAGAGAATTATCACAGAAGAAACCAAGAAAGAAATGAAAAAGGTTCTTCGTGAAATCCAGGATGGTACATTCGCTCGTGATTTCATCACAGAAAACAAAATGGGAAGAGCACATTTCACAGCTGTTCGTCGCCTTGAAGCTGAGCAGCAGCTTGAATCTGTTGGTGAAGAGCTAAGAAAAATGTATTCATGGCATGAGGATAACAAGGCTTAATTTAAAGCTTTACCTAACAAAACTAACCCCGTATTCTAAATAGATACGGGGTTTTTCTTTTTATTTTACCTGTGCTGGTTGTTCTTCGGTTACTGATTTTTTATTAAACATCCAAGCAGAAATTAATACTGTTGCGGGAACTGTCAGTAATATCCCAATACTACCTACAATTGCCTGAATAATTTCAACAGATACTAATTCAAGGTTAAATAGCATCAACAGATTTCTCTTATATGCGGTGAATAATAATATTACTGCAAGCGAGCTGCCTACATAAGCAAGTATTAATGTGTTTGTCATTGTTCCGATTACATCCTTGCCTATATTCATCCCAGACTTAACCATTTTATAAAAAGACTTGTCTCGCATTTCAACAGATATCTCCGACATTGCTGATGAGATTGACATAGAAACATCCATTATAGCACCAAGTGAGCCTATTAGAATTCCACCCCAAACAACAGCTCTCAAATCAAGAGAAACATTTCCGCCCAGCATTGACAAAAACGTTGAGCTTTCATCAACAAACCCAGTTATATTGAGAATATTGTTTACTATAAATGCGAGGACCCCTGCCAATACCACACCACCAATATTACCTATTATTGCACAAAGCGTTTTTTTGTTGATTCCGCTGATTAAGGGGAAGCTCATCAGAATAATAAATAGCGAAATGATGATTGTTGAAATATAAATATTTCTACCAGTTAAAATTGCGGGGATATATACAAGAAAAATCGCACCTATTGTGAAAATTAGAGAAACTATTGTTGCTATGCCCTTTTTCCTGCCTATTAAAATAATAAGCGCCAAAAAAATTACTGCTAAACCTATCAACCAAGGTATTCGATTATGCATTGCATAAACCCATTCGGTTTCAACCTCGTTTAATTGTGTATACATAACAATAATTGAATCACCAGGTTTAACCTCTTTGGGGACAGGTATCAGATACTCGCTTATTTCCTGCGTCATCTCAATTGATTCGTATTTATGAATTCCTGAGTTTACTTTTGCAACAAAAGTTATAACAGTGCTTTCAAAAAAATCGTCAGCATTATCGTTAACCTCTTTAATTGATAAAACTTTTGCTGTTGCAAAGTGTTCACCGGAATCTACCTGATACTGAAACTCGCACAATTTGTTACCCACATAAATAAATATAATTGATAATATCAAAATCACAGTAATTATGAATACATTTATACTTCTGTTTGCTTTATTCTTCATCACATTTCCCCATCCGCTACTTTTTGAGCACAATTATCATTTTAATGAATTTATCATAGCATGCACGACTAATGATGTCAAACACTTATTTGCTTAAAAGTCAAAAGAGCAGCCCCTCGGGGTTGCTCTTTTTAAGTTAAATTTAAATTATACCAACTCTATAATTGCCATCTCAGCAGCGTCACCACGACGTGGACCGATTTTTACGATTCTTGTGTATCCACCGTTACGGTCTGCGTATTTTGGTGAGATTTCATCAAACAGCTTCTTTGCAACGTCTTCTTTTGTAACGTATGCAAGAACCTGACGCTTGGAGTGCAGGTCATTTACTTTACCGATAGTAATCATTTTCTCGGTCATAGCACTAACCTCTTTGGCTCTTGTTACAGTTGTTTCAATCTTACCTTTTTCAAGCAGAAAAGTTACCATAGCTCTAAGCATTGCTTTTCTATGGTCGGTTGTTCTGCCTAACTTTCTTGTGCCTGGCATAGATATTCACTCCTTACCTTTGGTTTTTCGTTATTCCTCTTCTCGTATTAGATCAAAACCCAAAGAATTAAGCTTTTCTCTAACCTCGTCAAACGACTTCTTTCCGAGGTTTCTTACCTTCATCATTTCTTCTTCTGACTTTTCAATCAGATCATTTACTGTGTTGATTCCCGCACGCTTTAAGCAATTAAATGAACGCACAGATAAGTCAAGTTCCTCAATGGTCATCTCTAATATTTTTTCTTTTCCCTTGTCATCCTTTTCAACCATTAGCGTATCAGCAACAGGCTCGTCTGAAAGGTCGATAAACAAATTTAGGTGCTCGTTGAGGAGTTTGGCTGCCAATGACAATGCTTCCTTTGCGGATACTGTACCATCAGTCCAGACCTCGATAGTCAGCTTGTCATAGTCGGTAATCTGCCCTACACGAGTGTTTTCTACTGTGTAGTTCACCTTTAATACTGGCGTATATATACTGTCCACAGCTATAACACCGATGGAAGATTGTATATACTGTTTATTTTTTTCAGCAGGAACATAACCACGACCGCGGTCGATAGTTACTTCCATATACAATTTTGCACCTGCGCCCAATGTAGCTATGTGCATTTCTGGGTTTAATATGTCAACCTCGGAATCTGTTTTTATATCGCCAGCACAAACTTCACATTCGCCCTCTGATTCGATATAAATTGTCTTTGGTCCATCCCCATACATTTTTGCTGTCAAGCCCTTAAGATTAAGGATAATTTCAGTTACATCCTCCTTAACCCCAGGAATTGTAGATAATTCGTGGTGAATTCCGTCAATCTTAACTGAAATAACGGCAACACCTGGTAGCGAGGAGAGCAGTACTCTTCTTAGGCTATTGCCAAGAGTTGTACCATAGCCGCGCTCTAGTGGCTCAAGAACAAATTTTCCATAGGTTCCGTTACTTTTAAGCTCGACTGTTTCGATTTCTGGCTTTTCAATTTTCTCAAGCATTTAAACCCCTCCTATTTCGCAATTACATTAAATTACCCGGATTTACCATCATATTTTATGCATAATACTGCAAAAGAAAACAATATAAATCCTTTTGGTATTATGACTATTTTGAATAAAGCTCTACGATTAGAGTTTCTTCAACTTCAAAATCGATATCACTGCGGTTTGGCATACGGATAACCTTTGCAGATGATGCTTCTTTATCCATATCTAACCACAAAGGAATAACTCTTCCCTTTGTTGTCTCAATAACCTCTTTGAATTTAACGCTTTTTTTGCTACTGTCTTTAAGGGTTATAACATCGCCTTCTTTTACTCTGTATGAAGGAATGTTAACCTTTGAGCCGTTTACCAAAAAGTGACTATGAACAACTAATTGCCTTGCTTCACGACGGGTAAGTGAAAGACCCATTCTGAAAACTACATTATCAAGTCTTGATTCCAAGAAAGATAAAAGGTTTTCACCAGCCTGGCCCTCAGCTTTTTCAGCTAACTCAAATAGGTGATAGAATTGTTTTTCTAATACACCATATATAAATTTAACCTTTTGCTTTTCCCTTAGTTGAAGTCCGTATTCAGAAAGCTTCTTTCTTTTGTTGGCGCCAGGGTTTCTCTTTGTTTCCTTAGCGATACCCATTACCATCGGACTAATTCCTAAAGATTTACATTTCTTTAAAATAGGTTCCTTATTTACAGCCATTTGTACACCTCCTACTAATAATTAGACACGTCTTCTTTTTGGAGGACGACATCCGTTATGAGGAATAGGAGTTACATCCTTGATAAGTCTTACTTCTAAATCCTCTGATTGTAATGCTCTGATTGCTGCTTCACGGCCAGAACCAGGGCCCTTTACAAAAACTTCAACGGTTTTAAGCCCGTGTTCCTTTGCAGCCTTAGCAGCTGTTTCTGCTGCTGTCTGTGCAGCAAAAGGAGTTGACTTCTTTGAACCTCTGAATCCAAGTCCGCCAGCACTTGCCCAGGAAATTGTGTTCCCTTGTGAATCAGTAATTGTAACAATTGTGTTGTTGAAAGTGGACTGGATATGAACTGCTCCCACTTCAATATTCTTTTTCTCACGACGACGTCTGACAGTCTTCTTCGCTTGTTGTTTTTGAGCCATGTTCTATCCCCCTTACTTCTTCTTGTTTGCGATTGTCTTAACAGGACCCTTACGTGTTCTTGCGTTTGTCTTTGTTCTTTGTCCCCTTACAGGTAGACCTTTACGATGACGAACACCACGATAGCATCCAATTTCGATTAGTCTCTTGATGTTAAGTGCTACGTTTCTGCGTAGGTCACCTTCCACCATAATATTTTTATCAATATATTCACGTAGTTTTGCAACATCATCTTCAGTTAAATCTTTAACTCTGATATCAGGATTTACTCCTGTACCTTCAAGAATTTTTGTCGCAGTTCTTTGACCGATTCCATAGATATAAGTAAGTCCTATTTCAACTCTCTTATTCTTAGGTAAGTCTATACCAGCAATACGTGCCATTTTTTAGCTGCACCTCCATTTATAGGTCTGTTAGCCCTGACGTTGTTTATGCTTAGGGTTCTGACAAATTACCATTATTTTGCCTTTGCGCTTAATAACCTTGCATTTTTCGCAGATTGGCTTAACCGAAGGTCTTACTTTCATTGAAATACCTCCTATTCATTCGCAACAAATTGTTGCCAGTGTTTCCACTAATTACAATTATTTATACCTGCACCTTATTTCGCACGCCAGGTAATTCTGCCTTTTGTGAGGTCATAAGGTGACATCTCAACCGTTACCTTGTCACCAGGAACAATACGAATATAATTCATTCTTAATTTTCCTGAAACATGGGCAAGAATTTTATGACCGTTAGCAAGTTCAACCTGAAACATAGCATTAGGTAATGCCTCTAAAACGGTTCCTTCAAGTTCAATTACATCTTCTTTTGACAAGAATACTACCTCCCCAGATTGGTACGGTCAGCTTTATAAGTTTTGGATAAAATTTCAATAATTATTCATTTATATCTAAACTTGATAAAAGCTTTCTTAGTTTTTTGTTTGTTAACTCTTCTGTGCTGATTATCACTGCTGTTGCACTGACATGCTTTACATTCTTCCGCTTTGGATATTCAAGCTTTCGCCTTTTACCATCAGCCAGATAAACATTGCTTCCCTCTGCCCTTAAAACAACGGCATAGGTGTTTTTGTCGTGCCCTGCCAATGATTTTACAACACAGCCTGAAAGAACATTCACAATACGCCCTCCCTTACGGTGATGTTAAAATTACCGCGCCGTCAGCCGTGATTGCAATTGTATGCTCAAAATGAGCAGATAGTGAAGAATCCTTTGTCTTTACGGTCCATTTATCTGGCAGTACATATACACTTTCTGTTCCCTGATTAATCATAGGCTCAATGGCTATAACCATTCCCTCGACCAATCTTGGCCCCCTGCCTGCTGTGCCATAGTTTGGCACCTCCGGCTCCTCATGCAAATCCTTACCGATACCGTGTCCTACGAATTGCTTGACTACCGAAAAGCCGCGCTTTTCGTTGTATTCCTGAACAGCACTTGATAAATCGCCTATTCTCACACCAGGCTTTGCAAGCCCGATTGCTACATATAAGCTTTCCTCAGTTGCTGCCATCAGGGCTTTTGCCTCTTGTGAAATCTCACCCACAGCAAAAGTTCTGGCTGAGTCTCCGTGGTAGCCATCAATATATGCCCCCACGTCAACGCTTACAATGTCGCCCTCCAAAATCTTTCGTGGCCCCGGTATGCCGTGAATTACTTCATCATTAATGGAAATGCAGGCGCTTGCCGGGAATCCGCCGTATCCTAAAAAGGATGGAATCGCACCCTTTGAAGTAATAAACCTGTGAATGATTTTGTCGAGCTGATATGTTGTCATGCCAGGAGTGATTGACTCACCAGCCAGTTGCAGCGCCTGAGCAGTTATCCTGCCCGCTATCTGCATTTTAGCAATTTCCTTGCTGGATTTTACGATAATCATTTTACGCCTCGATTGCTTTTAAAGTCAGTTTAGAAGTTTCAGCTACTTCCTCCTGCCCTTCAACCGTAACAAGCTTGCCTTGATTTTCATAATATCCTTTTAAGGGAGCAGTCTGCTCATGATACACGTTTAAACGTGCTAAAACAGTAGCTGGTTCATCATCTTTTCTGATTACAGTGCTTGCGTTGCAAACATCACAAATGCCTTCTGCCTTTGATGGCTTGAATTCAGTATGATAAGAAGCACCGCATTTTTCACAGACACGTCTTCCTGACAAACGCTTCTGAATTGTTTCGTCAGCCACATAAATCTCGATAACCTTATCGATTTTTACGCCCATTTTGTCAAGAGCCTCAGCCTGTGGTACGGTTCTTGGAAATCCATCTAAAATGAATCCATTCTGGCAGTCATCCTTTGTAAGTCTTTCCTTGATGATATCAATTACTACTTCATCGGGAACAAGCTTTCCCTCATCCATGTATGACTTTGCTTTAAGCCCTGTTTCAGTCCCGTTTTTCAACGCTTCACGAATAATGTTACCTGTCGAAATTGCAGGGATATTAAGAGCATTGCAGATAACCTCTGCCTGTGTGCCTTTTCCTGCACCAGGGGCACCTAATAAAATCAAATTCATATCATATCTCCTTTATTATTCAAGAAAGCCTTTGTGATGTCTCATCATCATCTGTGATTCAAGTGTTCTAACTGTTTCGAGTGCAACACCAACTACGATAAGTATTGATGTACCACCCATAGCAACCTGAATACCTGTTGCCATCTGGAAGAATATCGGGAAAATAGCTATAACGCCTAGGAAGAACGCACCAACAAGAGTAATCTTTGATAAAACCCTCTTGATGAAATCTGATGTCGGTCTGCCCGGTCTTATTCCAGGAATACCACCATTGTTCTGACGTAAATCATTTGCTATCTGAATTGGGTTATACTGCATTGATACATAGAAATAATTGAACCCTATAATCAACAGGAAGTATAGCAGAGCATAAAACCAGCTTGTATAACGGAATAAGTTTATAAATCCGGCATATAAGTTCTCCCAAAAGCCCTCAGGTGAGGTGGACGCAGGCCAGAAGAATGATAATGTTTGTGGTATCGCCATAAATGACATCGCGAAGATAATCGGCATTACACCACTCATAGCAACCTTAATCGGGATGTTTGTGTTTTGCCCGCCATACATTTTCCTTCCCACAACACGTTTAGCGTACTGGATAGGTATACGGCGTTCTGAGTTGTTCATCAATATTATGAATCCAATCATCAATATGAAAATGATAAAGACAATCGGCACATAAATTGCATTCTTGATATCAAGCTGGATACTGTTAATTAAACTTAGTATTGCAGATGGTCCCCTTGCAACGATACCAGCAAACAATATAATTGATATACCGTTTCCTATACCATGCTCAGTAATCTGTTCGCCAAGCCACTGGATAAGTGATGCACCTGCTGTAAAGCACAATACAATTACTACCGCAACAAATATATTCTCCATTGTTGTTGAATATTTTGTTACCGAGCCACTTCTGTCAAGTGTATAATAGTATGCAACTGATAATATAACAGCTATCACAAGAGATACATATCTTGTGATTCTGTTTAGCTTCTTTCTTCCCTCAGGGCCTTCTTTTGTTAGCCTTTCAAGAGGAGGAAGCGCATAGGATAAAAGCTGTACGATAATTGAAGCATTGATATATGGTGTTACAGATAATGCGAATATTGTTGAATTTGAGAATGAACCACCTGATATAATATCAAGATAGTTTAAAAACCCGCCTCCGCCATTTTCACTCAGCATTGTCTGCAAAGCAGTAGGGTCCAAAAACGGTACTGCAATGGCAACACCAAGCCTGAAGATAATAATAATGAATAATGTGAATAGTAGTTTCTTTCTAAGTTCCTGCACTTTCCATGCGTTAACGAATGTCTGTACGATATTCACACTAAATCACCTCTACCTTCCCGCCTGCTTTCTCAATTTTTTCTTTTGCTGTCTGAGAAAATGCAGCTACTTTTACAGTTAGCTTTTTTGTGATATCACCATTTCCTAAAACCTTGATTCCGTCGAAAGTTTTTCTGATTAGTCCAGCAGCAACAAGCATTTCTGTGTCAACCACTGTGCCATCAACAAACTTATCTAAATCGGAAACATTAATTACAGCATATTTTGTGCCAAATATATTGTTGAATCCTCTTTTTGGAATTCTTCTTGCCAAAGGCATCTGTCCGCCTTCAAATCCTGGCTTAACTCCACCACCAGAACGTGCGTTTTGACCCTTGTGGCCTTTTCCTGCAGTTTTTCCCTGGCCTGAACCATGGCCTCTGCCTTTACGCTTAGGCTCTTTTGCAGAACCTTCAGCTGGGGATAATTCGTGTAATTTCATTTTTCGCACCTCCTTGCTTTACGCTTCGGTTACCTCGATAAGGTGGGATATTTTTGCTATTTTACCTTTTGTTTGCTCATTGTTAGGCTGAACTGTTGTAGATCTAATCTTTTTTAGTCCAAGAGAATGAGCAGTAGCAATCTGTTTCTGAGTTCTTCCTACAAGGCTTTTCACCAATGTAATTTTAACTGTATCTGCCATGCCAAATCCTCCCTTAACCTATAATTTCCTTAACTGTCTTGCCCCTGATAGCAGCAACCTGAGCTGCTGATTTGCATGAAGCAAGGCCGTTGATTGTTGCTCTTACAACATTACATGGATTATTAGAACGCAATGATTTTGTTCTGATATCCTTTATTCCAGCTACTTCAATAACAGCACGAACAGGTCCGCCAGCGATAACGCCGGTACCAGGTGCCGCAGGCTTCATCAAAACCCTGCCAGCGCCGAATTCGCCTATTATTTCGTGTGGAATTGTTGTTCCTCTTAGTGAAACTTTAACAAGATTCTTCTTGGCATCTTCGATACCCTTACGGATAGCGTCAGGAACTTCTCCTGCTTTGCCAAGGCCAAATCCAACTGTGCCGTTACCGTCTCCTACTACTACAAGTGCCGCAAATTTAAATATACGACCACCTTTAACAGTCTTAGAAACACGGTTTATAGCAACAACTTTTTCACTAAGTTCAAGTGTTGAAGCATCTATTAAAGCCAAACGTACTACCTCCTCTTTAGAACTTGAGTCCGCCTTCGCGAGCTCCTTCAGCTAATTCCTGAATACGACCGTGATAAATATATCCGCTTCTGTCAAAAACAACTTCAGTGATACCTTTTTCCAACGCATTTTTAGCAATAATCTGGCCAACCTTGCGAGCGCCGTCCTTATTGCAACCGTTTCCATCAAAACCTTCAACAAGGCTTGATGCTGATGCTAATGTAACACCATTGATATCATCGATTAGCTGTGCATATATATGCTTTGAGGAGCGGAATACGTTAAGGCGTGGGCACTGTGCAGTTCCTGAGATTTTCGCACGGACTCTGCGGTGCCTTTTTGCTCTTGCTTCTGCTCTGTCAAGCTTTTTCACCATAGTAATTCACTCCTTTAATTACTTCTTGCCGCCCTTGCCGCCTTTGGCGCCCTTACCAGCCTTACCTTCCTTGCGGATGATATATTCGCCGGCATAACGGATTCCCTTGCCCTTATAAGGCTCTGGCGGACGTTTTGCGCGCACTTCACAGGCAAACTGACCTACAACCTGCTTATCTATTCCAGATACTATAATTCTGTTTGTTGCGGGAACGTCAATCTTGATTCCATCAATTTCAGGCATGATAACCTGATGTGAGTATCCAAGATTCATAACAAGATTATTGCCCTGCTTTGAAGCACGGTAACCAACACCTTCAATTTCAAGTGTTTTTGCGAAACCGTTTGTTACACCTTCAACCATATTTGCAATAAGTGTTCTTGTCAAACCGTGAAGAGCTCTGTGAGTTTTTTCGTCAGAAGGGCGATTTACAGTCAGCTCACTGCCTTCAAGATTAATAATCATTTCTTTTGAAAACTTTTTCTCCAATGTTCCTTTTGGACCTTTAACAGTAACAACGTTATTGTTTACTTTTACTTCTACTCCGGCAGGAACAGTAATTGGTTTTTTACCGATTCTTGACATATTTGTCCTCCTTACCAGATGAATGCGAGAACTTCGCCGCCAACGTTTAATTCACGAGCTTTTTTGTCTGTCATAATTCCTTTTGAAGTAGAAACTACTGCAATCCCTAAGCCCTTCATTACCTTTGGCATATCCTCACAGCTTGAATAAATTCTAAGACCAGGCTTTGAAACCCTTCTGAGTCCTGAAATAACTGGAGTTCTGTTCTCATCATATTTAAGAGTAATTCTGATTATACCCTGCTTTCCGTCTTCAATGAATTGGAAGCCCTTAACATACCCCTCGTCAACAAGGATTTGTGTAATTGACTTTTTCATATTAGATGCAGGAACGTCAACTGTTGCGTGCTTTGCAGAACTCGCGTTACGAATTCTGGTCAATATATCAGCTATTGTATCAGTAACTTGCATGCCGTTAACCTCCTTTGCTAATGCTTACCAGCTAGCCTTCTTAACCCCTGGGATCTGACCATCGTGCGCTAATTCTCTAAAACAAATACGGCAAATACCGAATTTACGTAGATATGCGTGTGGTCTTCCACAGATTTTGCACCTGTTGTAAGAACGGGTGGAAAACTTAGGCTCAGCCTGCTGTTTCATTTTCATAGCCATTTTAGCCATAATTAATTATTCCTCCCCTTACTTTGTGAATGGAGCACCCAATAATGTGAGCAGCTCTTTTGCTTCTTCATCAGTACCAGCGGTAGTGATAAAGTTGATATCCATACCACGAACCTTATCTATCTTATCATATTCGATTTCAGGGAAGATAAGTTGTTCTTTAATACCTGTTGAATAGTTTCCTCTTCCGTCAAATGAATTCGGATTGATTCCTCTGAAGTCACGTACACGTGGGAACGCAACATTAAATAATCTGTCAACAAATTCATACATTTTATCTGCACGTAGAGTAACCTTAACGCCAATTGTCATACCCTCACGAAGCTTAAAGTTAGCAACTGATTTTTTAGCCTTACATTCAATAGCCTTCTGGCCTGTGATAAGCCCCAAATCATTAATTATTGCTTCAATAGCCTTCTTGTTTTCCTTTGCTTCACCGCAACCAACATTGATTACAACTTTATCAAGCTTAGGAATCTGCATGACATTTTTGTAGCCAAACTTTTTCATCATAGCAGGAGCTACGCTGCTAACATAATATTCTTTTAATCTAGCCATGTCGTTTCTCCTTTACTTAGAAAGTTTTGCCACAGTCTGCGTTTTTACAAACTCTTGACTTTGTTCCGTCTTCACTTATTTTATGAGCAATTCTTGTTGGCTTGTTGCATTTTGGGCAAACAAGCATAGCCTTTGAAGCATAAAATGCGCCTTCAGCCTTAACAATTCCGCCTGCCTGGCCTGCTCTTGTTGGCTTAACATGCTTTGTTACCATGTTGCAGCCCTCAACAATAATCTTTTGCTCTTTTGGTGAAGCCTCTAAAACCTTACCTTTTTTACCCTTATCCTTACCGGAAAGGATAACAACGGTGTCGCCAGTTTTAACGTGTAGTTTATTCAATTACGACACCTCCTATTATAATACTTCTGGTGCAAGGCTCAAAATCTTGAGGTATTCCTTGTCACGAAGCTCTCTTGCTACAGGGCCAAAAATACGTGTGCCCTTTGGGTTCTTATCTTCTTTAATAATAACAGCAGCGTTTTCGTCAAAACGGATATATGTGCCATCCTCACGACGAAGACCCTTTGCTGAACGAACGATAACTGCTTTTACTACATCGCCTTTTTTAACAACGCCGCCGGGTGTTGCTTTTTTTACAGAAGCAATGACAACGTCACCGATGTTAGCATACTTTCTGCGAGTTCCACCTAGTACTCTAATGCACATTAGCTCTTTAGCTCCTGTGTTGTCAGCTACTTTCAGGTATGTTTGCATTTGTATCACAGTGCGTTCCTCCTTTCGAAAAAATCAGAGGTTAAATTCTTAACTTATATTTTACTTAGCTCTTTCGAGTATCTCAACCAAACGCCATCTTTTATCCTTTGACATTGGTCTTGTTTCCATAACCTCAACTCTATCGCCGATGTTACAGGTATTGTTTTCATCATGTGCCTTTAGCTTTACTGTTCTTTTGATAATCTTTTTATAAAGCGGGTGCTGTACGTTGTCTTCAATAGCAACCACGATGGTTTTATCCATTTTGTTACTTACAACCTTACCAACTCTTGTTTTTCTAAGATTTCTTTCGCTCACAGCTAATCCTCCCTTCGTTCTATTGCACGCTGGACTCTTGCTTACGAATGAATGTCTTAACGCGAGCAATATCCTTCTTAACTGCGCTTAAACGCATAGGATTTTCAAGCTGATTAACAGCGTGTTGAAAACGAAGACTGAAAAGTTCCTTTTTAAGGTCAGCAAGCTTATCGTTTAACTCTGTTACAGTCATATCACGTAATTCATTAGCTTTCATTATTGCTCACCACCCATTTCTTGCTCTTGCCTTGTAACAAATTTGCATTTAATCGGAAGCTTATGCATTGCAAGCCTCATAGCTTCTCTTGCAACTTCTTCACTTACTCCTGAAATTTCAAACATAACACGGCCTGGCTTAACAACTGCCACCCAGTATTCAGGTGAACCTTTACCAGAACCCATTCGAGTTTCAGCCGGCTTTTCTGTTATTGGCTTGTCAGGGAATATTTTAATCCAAACCTGACCACCACGCTTGATATAACGTGTCATCGCGATACGAGCAGCCTCAATCTGATTTGAAGTAATCCATGCTGGTTGAAGTGCCTGTAATCCGAATTCACCGTTTGATACAGTGTTACCACGCATAGCCTTGCCTTTTAAGCGGCCACGGTGCTGTCTGCGGTATTTTACTCTCTTTGGAAGTAGCATTACTTGTTACCTCCTTCTTTGCGGTTTCTTCTCTGTTGTGGCTTGTTGTTCTGGTGAACTTCTCCTTTTAGGACTTCACCCTTGTATACCCATACCTTAACTCCAAGACGGCCGTATGTTGTATGAGCCTCAGCTGTACCGTAGTCAATATCAGCTCTGATTGTTTGTAGTGGAATAGTTCCCTCGTGATAGCTCTCTGCACGAGCGATTTCAGCCCCGCCAAGACGGCCTGATACACGGGTTTTGATTCCTCTTGCGCCAAGCTTCATTGCCTTGCCGATTGATTGCTTCATAGCTCTTCTGAATGAAATTCTGTTCTCAAGCTGTTGTGCAATTGACTCAGCGATAAGCTGTGCTTCAAGATCTGGCTGCTTTACTTCGATAATATTAAGTGCTACAGACTTTTTAATCATTCCTTCAATAGTCTGGCGAAGCTTTTCAATTTCTGCGCCACCTCTTCCGATTACGATACCAGGCTTTGCACAGTGAATGTGAATTTTAACCTTATCTGCAAATCTTTCAATTTCGATACGTGGAACACCTGCAGCGTACAAGCTCTTTTTAATATAATTACGGATATTGTAATCTTCAACTAGAGTGTCGCCGAAAGTGCTTTTATTTGCAAACCAGCGGGAATCCCAATTCTTAATTACACCGACGCGAAGTCCGTGTGGATTTACTTTTTGTCCCATAGTTTACCTCCTCTTTCAGCATTATTCCTTTTCTTTGAGAACGATTGTTACGTGAGATGTTCTCTTAAGAATTCGGAAAGCTCTGCCCTGTGCTCTAGGCATAATCCTCTTCATAATTGGTCCTGGGCAAACAAAACATTCAGCAACATAAAGTTTGTTCTTATCCATGTTGTGGTTGTTTTCAGCGTTTGCAATGGCCGACTTCAGAAGTTTTTCCAGGTATTCACAGGCAGCCTTTGGTGTGTGCTTTAGTGTTGCAATAGCAACTTCAGTGTCCTTCCCCCTGATTAAATCAAGAACAATCTGGACTTTTCGTGGTGCTATGCGAGCATTTCTAAGGTATGCTCTTGCTTCCATTTGAATTCCTCCTTCCGGCCTACTTCTTACCATTATTTGAGGTCCTAGAACCTGCGTGGCCCTTATAAGTTCTTGTTGGTGCAAACTCACCAAGCTTATGCCCTACCATATCTTCAGTAACATAAACAGGAACATGCTTGCGGCCATCGTGAACTGCGAATGTATGACCAACGAAATCCGGGAAAATTGTTGATGAACGGCTCCAAGTTTTCAGAACCTTTTTTTCACCAGCTTCGTTCATTTGTAATACTCTTTTCATAAGAACCTCTTGTACAAAAGGGCCCTTTTTAATACTTCTACCCATTGTTCATCTGCCTCCTTTCAATATTACTTACCGTTTCTGCGTTTTACGATAAATTTATCAGAGCGATGATGCTTAGCACGAGTCTTGTATCCAAGTGCCGGTTTACCCCAAGGAGTAACTGGACCTGAACGACCAATTGGTGATTTACCTTCACCACCACCGTGTGGGTGATCGCAAGGGTTCATTACTGAACCACGAACTGTTGGCCTGAATCCCATGTGTCGTGTTCTTCCGGCTTTACCGATATTAACGTTTTCATGGTCGATGTTTCCAACCTGGCCGATTGTTGCGATACAACTGATTGGTACTTTTCTGAGCTCGCCTGATGGTAGCCTTACAAGTGCATGTGTGCCTTCTCTTGCCATCAGCTGTGCCATGTTTCCAGCGGCACGAACAAGCTGTGCGCCTTTACCTGGATATAGCTCAATGTTATGAATAAATGTACCAACAGGGATATTCAGTAGTGGTAATGCGTTACCTGGCTTGATGTCAGCATCAGCGCCTGAACGAACTGTGTCACCTACTGCTAAGCCGTTTGGTGCAAGGATATAACGCTTTTCACCGTCTTCATACTGCAATAGAGCAATATGTGCTGAACGGTTTGGATCGTACTCTATTGTGAGAACATTAGCGTTCATATCAACTTTATCTCTCTTGAAATCAATGATACGGTATTTTCTCTTCTGTGCTCCACCTCTGTGGCGAACAGTTATTCTACCGTAGCTGTTTCTTCCAGATTTTTTCTTAAGAGGCTCTAAAAGACTCTTTTCCGGAGCAACCTTTGACAAAGCAGAATAGTCAGTAACTGTCATCTCTCTTCTGCTCGGAGTCGTCGGCTTGTAGCTCTTTATTGCCATTTGTTTCACTCCTTTTGTGGTTTTGCGAGGGATAATCCCCCATACTTTCCTGCGGAGTAACCCGCAAGGTAAAAATACACTTAACTTCTATTAGAACATTCCATCGAAGAATTCGATTGTCTTTTCGCCCTCAGCAAGTGTAACGATTGCCTTCTTCCAGTCTGGTTTGTATCCGGCTGTTTTGCCCATTCTCTTAAATCTGCCCTTGCAGTTCATTGTGTTGACTTTTGCGACTTTAACGCCGAAAAGCTCCTGAACAGCCTGCGCAATTTCAATTTTATTGGCATTCTTAGCAACCTTAAATGTGTATTTACCCATCTGTAAGCCTTCCATAGAACGCTCAGTGATGATTGGCTTAATGATAATATCCTGTGCAGTCTTTATCATTATGCATACACCTCCTCAATCTTTGCAACAGCATCTTTCAATACGATAAAATTGTCGTAGTTCAAGATATCATATACATTCAGTGTGTTAACAAGAGTTGTCTTAACACCAGGAATGTTTGCTGCGCTCTTTATAACCTTGCTGTCAACCTCAGGCATAACAATTAATGATTTGCCTGTTACATTCAAAGCATTTAGCATATTGATAACTGATTTTGTCTTGTATTCTTCAAGCTTGATAGCATCAAGAACAAGAATGTTGTTATCGATAACCTTTGTTGAAAGTGCTGACTTCATTGCAAGTCTTCTTACCTTTTTATTTAAAGAATATCTGTAATCACGTGGCTTTGGTCCAAGTGCAACACCACCGTGTGTCCATTGTGGTGAACGGATTGAACCCTGTCTTGCATGACCAGTACCCTTTTGGCGCCATGGCTTTCTGCCGCCTCCACGAACCTCTGTGCGAGTAAGTGTTGATTGTGTACCTTGTCTTTGATTAGCAAGATAGTTTACAACCATTGCGTGCATTACTTCCTTATTAGGAGTAATACCAAATACTGCATCTGATAGCTCAGTGTCAGCAAGCTTTTTGCCAGTCATATCAAATACTGAAACTTTCGGCATTTTACTTCCCCCTTCCACTAAGCCTTCTTAATGCAATCAGTGATAGTAACTGTTCCGTTCTTAGGACCAGGAATAGCACCTTTAATTGCAATAAGATTATTTTCTGCGTCAATCTTAACGATTACAAGATTCTGAACAGTAACCTTCTCATTACCAAGCTGTCCAGGCATTGTCTTGCCCTTGAATATACGTGATGGTGATGAGTTGGCACCCATTGAACCAGCGTGCCTGTGAACAGGGCCGGTACCGTGAGTTTCTTTTAGTCTTGAATTGTTGTGACGCTTGATTGTTCCTGAAAAACCTTTACCCTTGCTAGTTCCGTGAACGTCAACAACGTCACCCACAGCAAATGTATCCGCTTTTACGATATCACCAACGTTTAATTCGTCAGTGCTTTCAAACCTGAATTCCTTTAAAGTTCTCTTTAAAGCAACGTCAGCTTTTTTGAAGTGACCAGCAAGTGGCTTATTCACACGTTTTGCGCGAATGTCACCGTATCCCAGCTGAACAGCCTGATAACCGTCATTTTCAACAGTTTTCTTCTGAACAACTACGCATGGGCCAGCTTCAACAACTGTTACAGGAATAACTTTTCCTGCTTCATCGAAAATCTGTGTCATACCGATTTTCTTACCGATGATTCCCTTTTGCATTTTCTCTCCTCCTATTTAGGTTATTGGTTGGCATAAAACCAACATGACCTGCGTGAAACACGTTTTGAAATCGCTTTGCGATTTCCGTTGGAAACTATTTGATTTCCATTACGATGTCTACACCTGCAGGAAGTTCAAGGTTTTGAAGTGCTGAGGTTGTTTCGCTTGTAGGCCTGATAACGTCAATCAATCTCTTGTGAGTTCTCATTTCGAACTGCTCACGGCTGTCCTTATACTTATGAACCGCACGAAGAATAGTGATAACTTCTTTATCAGTTGGTAGCGGGATAGGCCCTGATACCTTTGCGCCTGAACGCTTTGCTGCCTCAACAATTTTTGTTGCAGCTGCATCAACAACGCCATGCTCATAACCCTTGATTCTTATTCTGATTTTTTCATTGACTGCCACTTTAATCGCCTCCTTAAGGGTTTATATTTGGGGGCATATATTGAAAAACAATATAGTCTGGAATACTTAACACGTTCCCGTGTGTTCCGTAAGTCTTGTGATAAAAAACCCGAAAAACAATCATGTTTTCCGGGGAATTGTTAAAACAATTGACAGACTTATAAATGCACACAGGTGGTAGCTTAAACTTTCGCAAGCAAGCTTAAAGCACATACAGTGTTCGTTATTACAGTCGCCCGGTTTAAAATCGGACATACTCCACGAAAATTACCTGGCATACCGCCAGCAACCTTTCGCTTCATCGCATATCTGTTGCAGTCACGCAAGAATTATTTTAACACACACTATTATATATTGCAATAGCAATTTTATTAAATGTATGTAGAAATTTTAGGC
>QKDG01000130.1 GCA_003246805.1 Clostridia bacterium
TAATTTATGTGGTGGAAAAGGATTTGTTCTCAACCCATAACCGGATGAAATAAACCTGTTATCTGGCAACGGATGAGTGCAGTTGAATGATAATTGTGCGTTTGGAAGATATGGCGATGGGTCAATTGCTTTCATGTCGAAATCCAATAAATAAAAATGAAAGAATAAAGTTTCATCTGAACTTGGGTTTGAATACGCTTTTCCTATCACGCTTTCCCTTGAAACTTCATCACCAGTTTTAACATAAATATCTGATAAACCTTCATAGAGCGTATAGTATGTTACTTCATTTACGTCGTCATAATGTTCTATAGAAACATTGTTGTTCCCTGCATAACTTATTTTGCCATCATTTGCTGCACATACATCATTTTCATTGCTTTCAAAAATAACTGCATATGTTCCAAAATCAATAGTAAAACTTGAGTCAATTGGAAGATAAAGATTTGTGTTTAACTCAGGTCTAAGTTGATTTAAGTATGTAATATCTCTTTCCGAAAGATGGTTTGCTTTTAAAACAGCCTTGAGCGTTTTTATTGGACTTTCCACTATAGTTCCAACAGCTGTAATAACAAAAAAAATAAAGGCAGCATTGGCAATCAATACTCCTTTAATTATTTTTCGTCCATCTTTACTTAATACGATTTTAGCAGCAACCTTTACAGCCTGAACATTCATTATCTTCCACCGCCCTTGCCCATTAAATCTAACCTGTGTTGAGGCATTTTGTTAAAATCAACTGCAAGCCTTTTTGCACCAATCAAGCAAAGCCCTATTCCCCTTTGTTTTCTGAGTAGTAAATCTTCTTCAGCGTCTGTAAGATTATATAATTCCTTTGTTTCAAAAGAATTTTAAAGCATGGAACATCAAGCACAGCCTGTCCATATTGTTTTATTGATGGGTCAAGGAAGTCTACTACGCTATGTGAAATTAATGCAATTGCACTTTCATATTTTCTTGCTCTTTTTTCAACATTTCTGATAAATATTAATGATTGTGGAACGTTTGGATCAATCATTAAGTATGCTTCATCTGCAAATAGCATTACTCTTTCCTCACGATTTGCACTCATTTGTTGCCAACACCAAGACAAAAGATTAAAATATTGTGTTCTCTTAACCGCATCAGAAACATTTTGAAGTGTGTTGGTATCAAGGCAAATACATTTTGATTTTGGATTAAGCGTTGTATGTCCGTTCCATAGAAAACTATCAGCACCTTTTGCAATATCGGAAAGCAATAATTCTAAAACCTTATAAGGTTCATTATCTTTGTTTTGTTTAGCTTTTGCTTGAATTAATTCAAACAAGTCTGTAAAAATTGGGAAATCAGTATTTTCAAACTTTGAAATATCTGTTTCCCAAAAAATATTAAATTTGTTGTACAGTTCAATAATACTCTGCTTTAAAATTGCTTTTTGAATGCTTGTTAATTCTGGAAGATATAGACTAAAAAATATCTCAAGGTTTTTAATATGCAATGCCATATCTCCTAAGCCATGTCCGTCATCTGTATAAAGTGTTTCATTTTCTTCGCTTTCATCATCATCTCTTGGTACAGGTCTTATTTGAAGTGGATTTATCTTTCCTTTTCCGCCACCTGTATAAATAATATCACCATTAAGGTTTCGACAAAGGTCACGATACTCCGATTCTGGGTCAATAAATATTATTTTTGTTCCATTTTTGTATTCTATTTCTGCAATACTTTTAATTACTGTTGATTTTCCTGTACCTGGGTTACCCATAATAACGAGGTTTGAATTAGTACGGTCACCACCACGTTTCCAAAAGTCAATCATAATTAAGCTTCCATCAAATGATTGCCCAAAAAAATCGCCTGTTGAATCTGTATATCCGGAAGTACTGTATGGAAATCCTGCAACCATTGTAGATAATGGTACAATTCTTCCACACATATCTTTGATATCATTAACCTGTGTGAATGTTGGCAAACCATGTTTAAAGCCTAAATCCTGTCGTCTTGAAAGAAGTCTTGGCTTTGCTCCCAGCGAACTTATTGTGTTTTGGGCTTTTCTTACAATCCCCTCTAAAACTGAATCTTTATCAGCCATTGCAGTATATGTAACTGACATTTGACAAACAGCATTACCATCCTGGTCAATTTGTTTCATTAATTTCAAGCCGTCTTCTACTGCTTTTTCAGCTCTTTGACGTTGAACAGCTGAATTTACTGTTGCAACCTCATTTTGCTTTACTTTAACGTTGTTATCAATTGCGTCAATTATATCCCCACTATCAATTGGATTAACATTTATGCATACTAAAGCACTTTCAGTATTTGTAATCTTAGAAAGCCAACCATAAGGTAAATTCGCAGGATACTTAATTATTCCGTAATTTTTTGCCTTTACATCTGAAACTTCAATATCATTTATTCCAAATTTCAATCCTTGGGGAGTTATTAGATTAAGCAAAGTATTGTTTTGATGTATTACTTGTGATTTTTTCTTATTCATTTGTACGCTCCTCACATTTTTATATATGGTATTGTTGGGGAAAGTTCCTCATCAAAATTAGAAGTATATGATGGGTTAAAAATAAGGTTACATAGTTTCACAAGCTCTTGCTTGTTAAGTAATGTTGTTTCAACTTTTCCATCTTTCCATCTTGTTATAAATTCTTCTCTGCTTTTTACATAGTTATTATTTATGCTATCC
>QKDG01000207.1 GCA_003246805.1 Clostridia bacterium
TGTGTGAACTCACCGGTAAAATCGCCTTTCCCATCTTCCACAACTTCAACAGCTGAAACAATAAAGATAGCAGACAACTCGTTTTTAAAGCTGTTGATTAATTCATAAACAGATTTATCGGCAAAAATAGTCAGCTTTGCTTCAAGTGAAGCGCCTATAACCTTTTCAGCACGTTTAATTTCAAGTGCCTTTTTAGCATCTTCTCTAAGCTTATAGATAACATCCCACTTTTTCTTGAATTCTTCAGAAAATTCAATATCTGATTTTTTCGGCATATCATTCATAAAAATGCTTTCAATGTTATCACTTTCGGGGTGAGGCATAAAACTCCATATTTCATCAGCAGTAAATTAATAGGTGCAATAAGTCGTGCAATTGCACTAAGAATTCTATACATAACTGTTTGAGCAGAACGCCTTTCGAGCGAATTTTTACCCTCACAATATAGTCTGTCTTTAATTATATCAAGATAGAAATTTGACATATCAACAATACAGAAGCTGTGAATACTGTGGAAAACAATATGATAATCAAAATCATTATAAGCAGTGTTTACCTTTTCGATAAGCTCATCAAGCTTCATTACTGCCCATTTGTCAACTTCCAATAACTGATTGTCAGGAACAGAATCCTTATCAACATCGAAAATTTCACAGTTTTGCAGATTTCCTAAAATAAATCTTGCAGTATTTCGTATTTTCTTATAGCTTTCAGAAAGTTGCTTCAAGATATCCTTAGAAATCCTTATATCCGCATGATAATCAGAAGATGCAACCCAAAGCCTTAAAATATCAGCACCAAAGTCCTTTATAATCTCTTTTGGCTCTATACCGTTACCCATGGACTTAGCCATTTTTCTGCCTTCGCCATCAACAACCCAGCCGTGAGTACATACAGACTTGTATGGTGCAACACCCTTCCATACAACTGATGTCAGCAAAGAAGACTGAAACCATCCTCTGTATTGATCGGCGCCTTCAAGATAAAGGTCAGCAGGTGAATAAACCCCTTCCCTTTCTTCAAGAACAGCAGCATGAGTAACACCACTATCAAACCAGACATCCATAATGTCCATTTCCTTCGTGAACTCACTACAACCACATTCACATTTTACTGAATTAGGGATAAATTCTGATAATTCTTTTGTATACCAAGCATCAGAGCCTTCATTTTTAAATAGCTCAGATATAGCGTTTATAACATCCTCATTTATTACTGGCTTTTTGCAATCCGTGCAGTACAATATAGGAATTGGAACACCCCAGGTTCTCTGGCGAGAAATACACCAGTCACTTCTGTCACGAACCATCCCTTTGATTCTGTCTTCACCCCAGCCAGGTATCCATTCAACATCTTCAATTGCTTTTATGGCTTGCTCTTTAAATCCATTAATTGAGCAGAACCATTGTTCTGTTGCTCTGAAAAGTATTGGCTCCTTACAACGCCAGCAATGAGGATACTGATGCTGAATTTTCTCAAGAGCAAACAAAGCATTTATTTCCTCTAAATGCTGAGCAATTGCCTTATTCGCCTGAGTTGTTGACAATCCCTTGAACATACCGGCATCGTCTGTCAGCGGCATCGTCTGTCAGCTTCCCTTTGCCGTCAACAGGGACAACTATATCAATTTCAGGATAATTTTTGCACACTTCAAAGTCTTCAACACCGTGACCAGGTGCTGTATGAACACAACCTGTACCACTTTCAAGTGTTACGTGGTCGCCTATAATAATAGGTGATTTTCTGTTCATAAAAGGATGCTCTGTCTGAATACCCTCAAGCTCTTTACCGATAAATGAACCAGTAACTTCAAAATCACTTATTCCAGCAGCACCCATAGTTTGGTTTACAAGTTCTCTGGCGATACAATAATTTTCATTTTTAGCTTTAACAATACAATATTCATATTCAGGGCCTAAGCATATTGCTAGGTTTCCTGGTAAAGTCCAAGTGGTTGTTGTCCATATTACGAAGAATGTTTTATTTAAATCAATATTTAGTGACGCAAAAAGCCCTTTGTCATCAGTTACCTTGAACTTAACATAAATTGAATGACAAGGGTCATCAGCATATTCAATTTCAGCCTCTGCAAGTGCAGTCTGGCATTCAGGGCACCAATAAACAGGCTTTAAGCCTTTGTAGATATAGCCTTTTTTTGCCATTTCACCAAAAACCTTTACCTGCTTAGCCTCAAACTCAGGCTTTAAAGTCAGATAAGGGTCTTCAAAATCGCCCATTACACCAAGGCGTTTGAACTGCTCTTTTTGATTTTCTACATATGAAAGAGCAAATTCCTTGCAATGCTTTCTGAGCTCAACAGGTGGAATAGTACCATTTTCGACTCCGATTTTTTTCATTGCTTTAAGCTCAATCGGGAGTCCATGAGTATCCCAGCCAGGAATATATGGTGAACAAAAGCCACTCATATTTTTATACTTTACAATTATATCCTTTAAAACCTTATTAAGTGCTGTTCCAAGGTGTATATCGCCATTTGCATAAGGCGGACCATCATGTAAAACATATTTAGGCTTTCCTTGATTATTTTCAATCATTTTGTAATATAATCTGTCGTTTTCCCATTTATCTAACATTTCAGGCTCCCTTGTTGGAAGATTACCTCTCATCGGGAAATCTGTCTTTGGCAGATTAAGGGTTTGATTATAGTCCTGTTGCATTTATATTCTCCTTGTAAAATTAAAATTGATTATTGTCAAGATTTAAATCATTATATGAGAATGACTCGCTCTCATCTTCATAATTATTGGCAGTATTTTTTTTAGAATCAAAATTATTTTTGTTAATCTCTATCTGAATATCTGTTTCGCTATCAGAATCGTCTGAAAACTCTGGGATATCCATTATCAGATGAAGTTGCTTGTTGTATAAGTCGGTCAATTGTGATTTGAATAGAGAAACCTCTTTTTTAAGATTTTCAAGCTTAGCAAGCTCGTCAGAATACTCATCCTTAATGCGATATAACAAAGCCTCAGATTTATCCTTTGCATTTGCTATAATCTTTTGTGATTCAATTTCAGCTTCAAGAATTATTTGCTTAGCTTGCTTTTGCGCGCCAAGTATTGCAGCCTTGATTGTATCTTCTTCCTCACGGTATTCATTGATTTTATCAACAAGCTTTTCAATCTTAGCTTCATTATCATCAAAAGTCTTAGTCATATTTGCAATAGAAAAAGCAACCTCTTTTAAATAGGTATCAACTTCTTCTACTCTGTAACCTTTTCCTATTTTTTCAAACTTTTTTTCACTGATTTCTTTTGGGCTTATCATAATAATCCTCCTAAACATATTTTTTTATTATTATATAGTATTTGTCTTTTTTTGTTTTTCCATTAATTGAAGAGAATATAAATTTTCCATATTTTCGTATAGAAATTATATCAGAAACATTCAGTATATGGCTACTATCGTCAACATTTTTACTGTTTATAGCAACAAATGAAGATTTAATTAAAGCAGATGATTTTTCACGGCTGAGCTTTGTGATAAAGCTTACAATACAGTCAAGCCTTAATGAAGATGCCGTGCCGGATATGTCAATAAATTCTTGCTCAACAGAAAAATTAAAGCCGCTGATATCATCAGATATTTTCACCCTGACATTACCGATTTTTTCGATATTATTAAAAACAAAGCTATATATTGTGGTATAAAGAAAAACAACAGCTTTGTTTTCATTAATAATTATGTCTCCTATCATTTCTCGTTTTATCTGCAATGACATTAAAGAGCCTAAAATATCCCTGTGAGTCATTATTCTAAAATTACTAAATGATATTAAAATAGGTTTTAATGGGAATTCTTCATTATCTACACTTTCAAAATAGGGAAAAACCCCAAGCAGCTTTCTTTTAGCTTCTTTATACCCACCGAAAAAAGAATAATTGTCAATTTTAAAAAAATGCAGAATGTCCTCAGCAAAACTGCACTGGCTTTCATCAAGAAAAAACGAAAACTTTTCACTGTTTTTTTCGTGAACAAAATTAATCCAGTCAACAATTCTTTTAGAAAATAGCTTTTCTTCTTCCGGCAAGCTTTTGTAGTAGCTGGTGTCAGAAAAATTCATTATAGAGAAAACCCGTTGTTTTCAAGCTCCCCCATCAAATCAACGCCAGAAAATCCAACGTTTTTTGGCATAATAGCAAAAGTCTTTTGTGCCATCATTTTAATGTCTGCCCCATTTGCATAAGCAACACCAGACAGAAAATCAAGAATTCTTTTTGCATCATCATTTTTTACAGTTTCAAGATTTAACAACACCGTCTTTTGCGCATTAAGGTCATCCCCGATGGCTTTTACCTCAGAAAAATCAGTAGGCCTAGCCAGAACAATCTGCAAATTAGATGCATTGCTAAGCTTTACTTCCCTGCTTCTTCTTACATCATGGCTTGTATTGTCTTCAACCTCGGTATCTTCAACAAAACCTTCCTCTTCCTCTTCATCAGCGCTACCTATGAAAATATTCCTCAAATTATCAACAACGCTCATAAACAATCCTCCATTTATATTCTTTTTCCAAATAATGCAGTTCCGATTCTAATAATATTAGAACCGTATTTTATTGCTGTTTCATAGTCATTTGACATTCCAACCGACAATACAGAAATATCAGTATCAGAAATCTTCATATCACGAATCTCATTAAACAGCTGTTGAAGCTTAAAATACATATCCTCGCCAGCGTTTGCAGGCGGAATTGCCATCAAGCCTTTAACCTTAATATTATCAAGCATTGATATCTCATTTATAATATCCTTGACGTTTGAATATTGAACACCGTTTTTTGTTTCTTCGTCTCCTATATTCACTTCAATTAGAATATCCATTGTTTTGTTGTTTTTAAATGCCTGCTTGTCAATTTCTTTAGCAAGCCTGAAGCTGTCAACAGATTCTATCATAGAAACATCATTAATGATATATTTTACCTTATTAGTTTGCAAATGCCCTATAAAATGTATTTCAGCACATTGATAGTAAAAAGATTTTTTAGATACAAACTCCTGAACTTTGTTTTCTCCAAGCAGGGTTATTCCATTTTCAACCGCAATATTGACAATTTGCGGAGCGACAGTTTTTGTTACCGCCATTGTCTTAATAATATCATTATCATTACGATATCTGGATTTTAATACGTTAATATTATAGCAAATTTTATTTAAGTTTTCAACTACATAAGAATAATTATCTTTAGGTTGAATTATTTCCAAGTGGTTCATCCTCCTCAAAAATAATTTTATCATATATCATTACATAATCTGAATCTTCATCAGGAGAAGACAAAATAAAATCTTCGCCTTCATAAACAACATTTATCTTTTTGAACACGATATTTTGCCCGTACATTACATAAACTCCGCGCACACCATTTTCAAAATTTAGTGCTTTTCTTGAAATTTTTATCCCAGATTGTTCTTTTATAATAATTTCGATATCGGCCACTCTGTCCTGCACAAGGTCATAATTAATCTGATTGCACGATATTATTATACGGCTCTTATTATCTTCATAATTATCAACGCTTTCAATTTTTGCACTTAATAAATCAGAAGATTTATTAAGTCTTATATTTATATAAGAATCAGCCTTACATCTGCTGTCAGTGCTTATAATTCCTGCTGCTTTCCAGGTGTATCCGTCGATTACTTTACCAATATTCTGGCTTGACTCATTGATATCAGGGTTCATTACAATACTGTTTATCTGTTGCTCTGTGATTTCATTAATATTAGCAAAATTAAGCTTGTCCTCATAGCCGTCACAATAGCTTACAAAATAGCCAGGAGCATCAGTTTTGATTGTGCTCAAAGGGCTGCTGATAATTCCATTAAGTTCGTTGATTCTGCTGTTAATCTGGTTTACCCTTTGATTAAAAACTTCTATGCTTTCTTCATCTGTAATAATGTTATAAATGTTCATTAAAGATAAAAGTTTAGTTTTTGTTTCGCTAATCTTACCTGTGTTGTTTTCCTGAATATATTTTTGTAGCGCTATATATTCGTTGTCAATTTCGTTAGCAATAAATTCAGGCTGCGCAGTTTCTGATATCCCTGGATTTGTGGCTTTGTTTAGTTGGTATAATTCAGTATTCAGTACACTTTTTTCAGAAATAGCATTGATTTGTGAGATAGAAGAATAAGCTTCGGCAACTATTGAATCTTTTGATACCTTGCTGCCATCAGTATAAACAAAGTTTAATACACCCTGCCCATCATACTGGATAATATCTTCATTCCTTATAAAAACGCCTTTAAAAGCAATCGAATCGCTATAAGTATAAAAAATAGCCTGCTCAGATTTTTGCTTGTCAGTTAAAAGCCTATATCCCTGACTGACAAATATAAGAATTATAAAAACAGATAAAACAAAGGCAACTATTTTTATTGTAAACGAATTCATCTGGACCTCATCTAATTGTTTTCATTGTAATCAAGCACATTTATAGCTTTTGCCGGAATAATTGTTGAAATGGCATGCTTATAAACTAAGTTCTGTTTACCATCACAATCAAGAACAACTGTATAATTATCAAAGCCTTTTACCATGCCTTTAAACTGGAATCCGTTGGTTAAATAAATCGTTACAGCTATTTTATCTTTTCTTGCCTGATTCAAAAAAACGTCCTGCAAATTTACACCTTTAATCATTTAAATCCCGCCTCTCAATTTTTTAAGTCTGTTTTATTAATTATATCACAATAATTTGGAATTTTCTATTATATTTTTTGCATTTTCAATAATATTTTCTTTTTGAGGTTCAATACTATCCAAAACTATCCAATCAATCCTGCTATCTCTCCTGAACCATGTGAGCTGTCTTTTTGCGTATCTTCTTGTCTGCTGTTTTAATTTATCTTTACATTCTTCCAGAGTGGCTTTGTTTTCAAAATATGGCAACAATTCCTTGTAGCCTATTGCTTGATAAGCAGTTTTAAGGTTATTCGAGCTGTAAACATTATAAACTTCTTCCAAAAGCCCGTTTTTAAACATCTCATCAACACGGATATTAATTCTTTGATAAAGAATTTCCCTGTCTGAATAATTTAAACCTATAATACAAGGCTCAAAAGGGCTTTCTTCCAACCTGCTCTTTATTTTTTGTTCACTTATTTTCATACCAGTCAATTCATAAACTTCTAACGCTCTTATTATCCTTGTTATATTGTTTTCATGTAAGGTATCAGCTGTTTCAGGGTCAACGGCGTTAAGCTTATCAAGAAGAAATTTGTTTCCATAAAGCCTTGCCTGCTCAGAAAGCTTTTCTCTTATCTGATAATCAGCCTGTGTATCATCAAAGCTAATATTATCAATCAATGAATTTATATACAAGCCAGTTCCCCCTGCAAGAACAGGTAGCTTACCCTTTTTTGAAATTTCAAATATTTTTTGCTTTGCAACGCTTACATAATCTGCAACACTAAAACTATCCTCCTGCCCTACAAAGCTTATAAGATGATGGGGAATTTCCTGCATTTCTTCTAGTGTCGGCTTGGCAGTAGCAATATCAAGGCCCTTATAAATCTGCATAGAATCCGCAGACACAACCTCGCCATTATATATTTTTGCAAGCTCAATTGCAAGAGATGTCTTGCCTGATGCAGTAGGCCCGACTATAACAAGTAAAGGCTGTTTTTCCACATTGACTCCTTTTAATTATACAATTCTTTTGAACTGCTTTTCGATTTCCTTTTTTGTCAGCTTAATCATAACAGGTCTTCCGTGAGGGCAATATCTGATGTTTTCATCATTATAAATCATTCTCACAAGCTCTGTCAGTTCTTCTTTGCTTGATTTATCATTAGCTTTTATTGCTGATTTACAGGCTATCGAATGATATAATTCGTCAAGCAAACCTGATGAAGGATTCTGTTTGTTAAGTATCAGATTTTCAGCAAGCTCAGAAATCAGCGAGTCAATCTCATACCCCTGCAACGCTGATGGCACGCCGGTAACAGTTATAGTTGTTCCTTTTCCCTCATTAAATGAAAAACCAAGCTTATTGATAATATCTGAATTCATGCAAATTATATCAAACTCTTCATTGCTCAGCATTACATTTAAAGGCGAAAGCAATAGCTGAGTTTGCAAAAAATCATGATTGCTTTTGATTTTTTCAAAAATATATCTTTCATGTGCAGCATGCTTATCAATCAACAGTAATTCGTCATCAACCTGCGCAATTATATAGGTCATAAAAGCTTCACCTATTATATTTATTCACCTATTATATTTATATTAAAAGAGACATTATTATCTTCAACAATAATATTCTCTTTTATTATTGGCTCTTTTTTAATAAAAGAATCCTTATTGATGTATTTAAAATTATCTTCAACAATTATTTCGTGAGGTTTAGCTGGCGATTCAGGCACATAGATATTTTGACTATTTACAAAAGTTTCATTTCCAGTGCTTGAATAGCTTTTTTGATTAGTCTCAAAAGTCATACTGTCAACATTCATTTTTAACTGAACCGATTTTTCCGCCTCAAATGGCTTTACATCAAACAGCTGATTAGCAGAAAAATTCTTTTTTGTTTCTATTCTTAGCTCTTCTGGTTTATCTTCCTGCAAAAGTGCATTTTTAATTGCAAAATAAACACTGTCAAAAATCAGCTTTTCATCAGCAAATCTTATTTCTATCTTTGCAGGATGAACATTTACATCAACAATATCAGGAGGAATTTCCAGATTTAATACACATGCAGGGAATTTGCCAGTCATCACAGAATTTTTATAAGCTTCTTCAAGCGATACTGTGCAGGTAACGGATTTTACAAATCTATTGTTTACAAAAAAAGTCTGAAATGCACGATTAGCCCTTGAAAATAAAGGCTTAACAGTATATCCTGTAATCTTAATATTATTATTTGAATAATTTACAGGAATAAGAGTTTTTGCAAAATCCCTGCCGAAAACTGAATAAACAGCGGAATATAGCTTTCCATCTCCCGGTGTCAATAGTTCCTGCTTGTTGTCCCTTATAAACTTAAAAGAAATTTCAGGATGAGTCAGTGCTATTTTATTTATTATAGCTGAAACAGAATTGCCCTCTGTCACAGCTTTTTTTAAAAACTTCAAGCGGGCAGGAATATTATAAAATATATCTCTTATCACGATTGTTGTTCCGTCAGGGCAACCGCACTCCTCTATTAGCTTTTCTTCTGAGCCTTCAATTACATAATGTGTACCATACTCACTGCCAGAAACCTTTGTAATCAAATCAATTTTTGCAACAGCGGATATTGAAGCCAAAGCCTCACCCCTGAATCCTAACGTAATGATTTTATCTAAATCAGAAGCAGTTGAGATTTTGCTTGTTGCATGCCTTAAAAACGCCATAGGAACATCAACCTTTGACATTCCACAGCCGTTGTCTGTAATCCTTATATATGAAATACCACCGTTTTTAATCTCAATTGTTATAAGGTTAGCTCCAGAATCAATCGAGTTTTCTAAAAGCTCTTTTATTACTGATGCCGGTCTTTCTATAACCTCACCAGCAGCAATAAGCTCCGAAATATCCTTGCTTAGAAGATTAATTTTATTCATAAAGCAACGTCCCTATATGTATTTTAGCAATTCTTTCATAAAAAATCTCAGTTCGTCATCACTCAGCTCGTCAATATTGGTTTTTCTTAGCCTGTCAGAAATTATATTGTCATTAATAGCATCAAACGAAATCTGCCCTGCGTTGTGATATGCATTTGACTTTCTTTCGTTTTCAACTTCCAAAGTTGCAAGAAGTTCTCTCGCACGATTAATTATTTTATTAGGTATTCCGGCAAGCTTAGCAACTTCAATTCCGTAGCTTTCATCAACCCCACCACGGACTATTTTATGCAGAAATTTAATATTTTCTCCATTTCGTTTTACTGCTACGCTAAAGTTCTTAACGCCTTCAAGCTCGTTTTCAAGGTCAATCAATTCGTGATAATGTGTAGCGAACAAGGTCTTGCAGCCTATATTTTTTGATGTTGCAATATATTCGGCAACTGCTTTTGCAATGCTTATACCATCAAAGGTAGATGTTCCCCTGCCTACTTCATCAAGGATAACAAGGCTGTTTTTTGTTGCATTGTTAACAATATCAGCAACTTCGCTCATCTCAACCATAAAAGTTGACTGCCCCGAAGTTAAATCGTCAGATGCGCCTACCCTTGTAAAAATCTGGTCAACTACCGATATCTTTGCGTAATCGCAAGGCACAAAAGAACCAAGCTGTGCCATTAAGGCTATTAAAGCAACCTGCCTCATAAATGTTGATTTACCAGCCATGTTGGGACCTGTTATTATCAGCATCTTGTTGTCAGTTAAGTCAAGAAATGCATCGTTTGGAACAAAAATCTCATCGTTCTGCATTAACTCAACAACCGGGTGTCTTCCATTTTTTATATCAATAATACCATCAATAGCAATATGTGGTTTTGTGTAATTATTCTTCATAGCAGTGACAGCAAGTGACACAAGAACATCAATATTGGCTAAAGCTGTTGCTGTTTTTTGAACAACACTAAGTTTTGTTGCAATAAAATCACGTATCTCACAAAAAATATCAGATTCAAGCGAAACAGTTTTGTCATTAGCGCCTAAAATTGTGTTTTCGGCGATTTTAAGCTCGTCGGTAATAAATCTTTCACAATTTGAGAGTGTCTGCTTTCTTATAAAATAATCAGGTATTAAATCATAATATGATTTTGTAACCTCAAAATAATAACCGAAAACCTTGTTATAGCTTACTTTTAAGTTTCTTATTCCTGTTGCTTCACGTTCCTTGTTCTCAATTTTTTCAATGATGCTCTTCCCGCCCGAGATTATATCTCTTAGCTCATCAAGCTCACTGTTAAATCCATCTTTAATAACACCGCCATCCTTTAAATTCACTGGCGGCTCATCAACAATAGAATTTTCAACAAGATTTGATATTTCTTCAAGTGTATTCATATCAAAATTCAAGGCAATTAACAGCGTTGCCGAAAAATTATCAAGAAGCTTTTTTATTTCAGGCAATATAACCGCAGTTAATGATAATGCTTTTATATCCCTGGGAGTTGCTGTTTTATACATTACCCTTGTCATAAGGCGCTCAATATCATATACACTTGATAATAGCTGCTGTAAATCCGCCGTTTTTACTGGATTGTTTATTAGCTCCTCAACAGCATCAAGCCTGTCTATTATCTTAGCGGGGTTTGTCAAGGGTTGTTCAATATATGATTTTAAAAGGCGTTTGCCCATTGAGGTTCTGGTATTGTCAAGAACCCACAGCAGGCTGCCCTTTTTGTCTTTATTACGCATGGTTTCACAAAGTTCAAGATTCCTGCGGGCAGAAAATCCAAGCTTCATAATATTATCAACACTGTGAAAATTGATTTCGGAAAATCTTCCGATAAGAGCTTTTTGTGTTTCACTGATATATGTGAACAAAGCACACAGGCTTTTTTGCGCAATCTTGTTTTCTAAAATTCCAAGTTCGCTCAAAGAAGATATACTAAACTGGCTTGTTACATTATCAACATTTTTATTCTCATCAAAATATACATCATCAAGTAGCTGAACACTCGACTTCAACTTATCCTTAATAAATTCAGTTGCATTTTTTTGCAGCAAAAAATCCTGATTAAAAAGAATTTCAGCTGGTGAATATCTGGCAAGATTATCAATAACTTTGCTTTCAGTAGCTTTTTCATTATATTCAAACAAATGAACCTCGCCGGTAGAAATATCTGCAAAGCACATTGAAGAAAAGCTTTTTTCATAATAGATTGCACAAATATAATTATTTGAAGTTTCATCAAGTAAGTTCGATTCAATAATTGTTCCCGGAGTTACAATTCTGACAACCTCACGAGTTACAATGCCTTTTGATGCCGCAGGGTCACTCGTCTGCTCGCATATTGCAACATTATATCCTTTAGCCAGCAGCTTTTTAAGATAAGTTTCGCAGGCATGAAAAGGAACGCCACACATTGGCGCTCTTTCATCAAGCCCACAGTCACGGCCAGTGAGTGTAAGCTCCAATTCCTTAGCAACAATTATAGCGTCCTCAAAGAACATTTCATAAAAATCACCAAGCCTAAAAAACAGTATATGCTTTTGATATGTTTTTTTGATACTAATATACTGTTGCATCATTGGTGATAATGCAGAATTGTCAACCTCAGCTAATTTCAATTTGTATCACTCCTAATGACAACCAGAGCATGAATCACAGCTGCCTGAACAAGATGAGCTTTCTGTCGGGCAGGTTAATGGGTCTTCACCATTTGCAGATAAAGTTATAACCATGTTAATCTGAGACAACAGGTTGTCCATTTCAGTTTTTGCCTGATTGAAAGCATTCATATTTTGGTTAGCCATAATATTCCCGTATAATGACTTGATTTCAGAATCAAGAGTATTGATTTTCTCCTGGTTTTTCTCAGGCTTTGAAATCTCGTTGTTTAGTGATACTCTTTTTAGATTAAATTCATTGATTAAGTTCTGTAACTCATTATCCTCGTCGTTATTCTTTTTTGTTTCGTGGTATTTTACATATCTTTCATCTGATTGCAACAATACCCCAAGTTCTCTTACCTTTTCAATAATATCCATTTTTATATCTCCTTTAATTATTAATTATTTCTCCAAATAAAGCCCAGTTTTTTATTTTTGTTATTTTAACATTAACAAATTCACCAATAAGACTATGATGCCCTTTAAATTCTACTATAATATTTTCGTCATTTTTCCCTGTTAAATATGTGCTGTCGGTTTTTCCTTCTCCTTCAACCAATACAGTTACAGTTTTATTAAGAAACCTTTTGAAATTCTCTGTAACAACTTCTCTCTGTATCAAGATAAGTTCACGCAGCCACTTGCCTTTTTCTGCTTGTGGGATATTGTCGGGCAGATTTTCTGCTTTTGTTCCACTTCTTTTAGAATACACAAAAGTATACAGATTATCAAACTTTACTTTTTTTATTACTTCAACCGTCTGCAAGAATTCCTCAAAAGTTTCTCCTGGAAATCCAACAATTATATCTGATGAAAAAGAGAAATCTGATTTTTTACCCCTGGCATAATCAATTATATCATAGTAATCTTCTATTGTATATTTTCTGTTCATTTGATTTAAGATTCTGTTGCTTCCTGCTTGAAAAGGCAAATGGAGATGCTTGCATATTTTTTCACATTCTATTATTGTATCAATAAGCTCTTTTGTGGCATCCTTTGGATGAGAGCTGACAAATCTTATTCTGAAATTCCCACTGATTTCGTTGACAGACCGCAAAAGCCCCGAAAAACCATAGGAATATGAATTTACATTTTGCCCCAGCAGTGTAATTTCTTTATAACCATCTTTTACAAGCTGAGTAACCTCTTTGATAATCTCATCAGGCTTACGGCTTCTCTCTCTCCCCCTGACATACGGCACTATGCAATAGGTACAAAAATTATTGCAGCCATACATTACAGGAACATAAGCTTTAATTTTGTCTTCTCTTACAGTGGATAAGCCCTCTAATATTTCGTGATTATCTTCTTTTAAATCGAATACTCGTATTCTTTCTGCTAAAACATTATAAAGCATTTCTGGCAGTTTATGAAAGACAAATGTGCCAAAAACCATATCAACCTGCGGATAGGTAGATTTAATTTTGTCAGCAACACTTTGTTGTTGTGCCATACAGCCGCATATGCCAATAACAAGGTTCTCTTTTGCTGCCTTTAAGTGCTTTAATTCACCAATATTCCCATACACTCTTGCCTCAGCGTTTTCACGGACAGCACAAGTGTTATATATAATCAAATCTGAATCGTCCTGAATATCAGTAAATCCATAACCAATTTCAGCAAGAAATCCCTTAATTTTCTCGGCATCACTGATATTTTGCTGGCATCCAAAGCTATGAATATATGCCAACGGCGGTGAATCAATATAGATTTTTTCAAGCAAAGCTTTTAGTTTAATTTTATATATACTTTGTTCTTTTAATTCATCAATCAAATCACTTTTGTGGGTATTTATTTTATTCAAACGCATCTTCCTTCGTAGTTTGTATAATATATCATTATATCACATATTTGAAAAAATATCAAACATATGAAGAAAAAACTCAAAATAACAATAAGCTGTTACTTTTTTTTGGTAACAGCTTATATGCTAATAATTTTTAGTTAGCAAGAGTGATGATGATGTCCATCATCTATATCTTCAAGGCTTGGTGGGAAGAATTCGGTAGTCGGGAATTTAATTTTTTCAAATAGCTCACATGGGCTGTCGTTGTTTGTTGAACAATCCTTCTGTGGAATACAGAAATCATATACTGGAATCATCAGTGAAACAGGACGTTGAAGTGAGATTATTGAGAATAAACCAAGTGTTAAGAAAACTCTCTTTTGTGGTGAAGGACAGGTTATTTCCTGGCCGGCAGATGAACAGCAATCATGACATGATTTTGTAACAAGCTTGCTGTCAAGCACAATTGGTTCAACAACCTGAACTGTACAAGTTGGCAGATTGTTGTTTGCATTGGTTGTAGCAACAGCAACTGGTGTATTTGAATTGAAAATTTTTGCATTGCCATCACTGCCATACAAAATTACCTTTTTACAGAATCTTGATGTTCCCGATACTGTCTGCCCTGGTGTTGAAGTGCTTGAAAAAGCCTCGATTACTACATTGAAATTATAAGTAATATCAATTGAATAAAATCCTTTATTGAATGGAACAGGCTCAATTGCAAAATATGTGCTGACTACATCTACACTCTTGCACTTGATGAATGTTGCATTGTCAATAATAGCTTTAGAAGTTCCATCTGTAAATATAACTTCCAGGTCCTCCAAACAGTCTTTATCTAAAGTTTATCAACCTTATAAATGATGTTGTATTATATTATTATTATATAATTGAAATATAAAAAAAGCAATATATTTATTCTATAAAAAGTCTGACAAGTAAAAAAGCCCCTACCATATCGGCAGGGGCTTTAAATTTTTATTCAGATATTTCAGCTTTTGGCTCGTCGTTGTCGTCTTTAATCTGCTGTAATATTTCTTTTAGCTTTTTCGGCAGGGGCAAACCTAAGTTCCCGGCATTCTCGGTAATTGAAATCCCCTCGTTCGCTATGTAGAAGAATATCGTCGCCGTCCTAAGCACTGTTCCGCTGCCGATTACATTAACGTCAATCAAATGCGCCACACCCACCAGCGCGAATATGAGAACCTTTTTGCAGATGCCCCTGAAGCCGATTTCGCTCGACAAATTTTTGTTTGCAATACCCACAAGCAAGCCCGTGAAATAGTCAAGGCACACAAACACAAGCAGTGTAATCAATGCTCCATCGAATCCCCCGAAAAATCCTCCAAGTGCTGCTCCGATAGCAAAAAACGCGATTTTGATGTACTCTAATATTTTTTCCATTTTTCTTTCCTCCGTTTATTAGTTTGGTATTTTAAGTGTCTGCCCTGGGTGGATAACTGCAGTCGACTGCAAACCATTAAATGCTGCAAGTTCGTTGTATCTGTTGCCATTCCCCATTTGTGCTTGTGCTATTCCCCAAAAGCTGTCGCCAGGTTGAACAGTATAGGTTTTTACCTGTGGAACAGCCTGTGCTTGTCCGCAAGGGATTTTTAGAATCTGCCCTGGGTGAATAACGGTGTCTTTTTTCATACCGTTGAAGTTCACGATTTCCATGTATCTGTTTCCGTTGCCGAGCTTTGCCTGAGCTATTCCCCAAAAGCTGTCGTTTTTCTGTACCTTGTATGCTATGTAATCTTCTTGAGGGGGTTGTAGA
>QKDG01000122.1 GCA_003246805.1 Clostridia bacterium
AGCCTCAGTCTGTGCTGTGTCAAGCTCATACATATTCCCCTGTGAAACTAATTCAAGCTCTATCCCAGGATTTTTAAGGCTGCTTATTGCTTTTGTAAGTGAAGTCTGATTAAGATGCTTTGCGTCACCCTGCATTGAGTTTTTTAAATCGTCAAGGCTCTGCGTCAAAAGCGTGTCAATCAGCTCAAGCTTTTGTTTTGCATCTGATTCCCTTTCATCTTTGAGGGCTATCTCGGCTGTACAGATTGCAACAGTAAGGCTGTGGCCAAGAATATCGTGAATATTCTGTGCAACAGCAGACTTTATCCTTGTTTGTGATAGCTCTGAAGATTTTTCTGCCATTTTAATAAGCTCAGAATTTATTGATTTAAGCTCGTTGTTTTTACTGTTAAGGAGCTGTTCCAGCATAACAATTTCAGAAACATCTGAAAAAGCGAGTAATCTTATATTCTTTTCAAGCAAGGTCTGGCGAACATTATAATGCCTGTTTTCATTTATCTGCAACAAAAATTCTTTGTTTGTGTATGTTTTAAAGAATTTTTCTGCCTTTTGCCTGTCGCTAATAATGCTTATTGAATCAAGAAAATCATCAAGCCCTTTTGTATAGCAAGCGTTGCAGAACATACAACAGAATGATTTGTTTGGAGAAAACAATAACCCTTTGGGAGAAGCAAAAATCACACCCGTCGGCACATTCTTAAAAATCTGCCGGTATGAAACGGGAGAGATATCAAAAAATTTGTATCTTAGTGCCGGGATAGTAAAAAGAATCAACGCTATTGAGCCTGCAATCGGGGTAAAATCAAAAACGGGAAATGGGAATATCCACTCGAATACATCCATCTTGAATAGTATGTAATATACATTTGCAAGCATTGGTATCAGCGTAACAGCGGCAAATAATCTTGCCCATACAATTCTTCCGTGGAATCCCGCCTGCTTTGTATAATCCTTTGAAAGCATCAGAACTCCCACAAATATGTAGATATACAAAACCGATTGTATGGGAATAAACAGCACGCCAAATCTGTCTCTATAAAAATCATAATAAGAATAAAATGTCATATGCAATGGATTTGTAATCACTGCCAGAAAAGACAAAACGGGAAACACCAAAAGCAGTGCTATGGTTTTTTTTGAAGGAATTTTGTTATGCGTATAGATATATGCAAAAAGTATAAGAAAAAATCCTAAAAACTGCACACCAAAATACTGGGTAACTATAAATAACCATCTTATATGCTCGTTTGGTGAAACCGTTTTAAGTATTTTTGAAATCATCCATAGCAGCAAGGTTGATGCCAAAGCAAGATAGCTGTATAAAACAGCAGATTTTTTCGCCTTGTTGATTATATAAACAGAAAAAGAAATCAAAATTAGTATTGCGAGAATATGAAACAATAAAATAATATATATCTCGTATGCTAGTTTTTCTGTTATCTGCATTATACATTTCCCTTCTTGCTAATTTGATTTATTTATTAAAATTTATTTTAAAGCTTTTTGTTGTTTTTTGCAAGATTATGCACAGAAGCCCTGACGACCAAAAATGCCTTTCTGAGATTTTCTGTAACCTCAGCTATGCAGCTATGATAATCAAGAATGCCACTTTCTTTTTGTGAACTATTGAACTCTGAAATATAATTAATAATGCTCTGAATATTGTCAAAAAGAGAAATCTGAATACTTTGCAGTATGTTCAATCTCTCTTTTTCTTCTTTTAGGGCATTGTCTATTTTTATATTTTCAATAAGCTGCTTATTGGCCAACTGCAACTGAACATTTTGATTTTCTATTTGTTTAGCAAGGGATACACGTTCCTGAATATTATGGAAAAGAATATTAACCCCTATAACCTCATGCTCATCTATCAGAATTGGAGAAACCACCATATGAAAGCTGCAATTATCTATCGAAACTTCTGCCTTTGATATTTTTTTTGCATTGTTAACAGCATTCTCAATTTTTATAAAATCTTCACTGCTTGTTTTTTCTTTCAAATTCAAAAGAAGCTGAGAGAGAGTTCTGCTTTTGCAAATTGGCTCACTGGGTTTGTTTGTGTTGATGATATCCCCGTTTATATCTGCTATGATTATAGCGTCCTCAATGACAGAAAAAACCGATGCTAAATCGGGCGAAAGCCTTAAATCAAAAAGAATGCTCCTGTTTGTTGCTGTATAAACAACAACACCTGCAATGACTGTTATTAAGCTTAGGCTCAAACAAACTATTCCTGCTGTAAAATAATAGCGTTCAAAGGCCATGTCGATAATGGCATTGCACATGAATAAACAGAATAAAAAGACCTCTGCAAATGCTGATGCAACTTGCAAAAAATATAAAATTGCGCTGTGCTTTCTTTTTGTAAGCAGCCTTATATTAACAGCTGGGATAAGTATCATCAATACAAATAAAAATACAGTTATAAGTATGGTATCTGCATTCAATAATCTCAAAAAAATCTCCCCTATACTATGCCATTATGCAATGCAAAAATTGCAAGCTGTGTTCTGTCCTTTGTTCCGGTTATTGCAAGCATTCTTGAAATTCTGTTTTTTACTGTCCCCTCAGAATAATTTATCTGTGCTGCAATTTCCGCATTGTTTTTCCCGATAGAAACAAGCCTTATTATAGTGCGGTCAACAGTGTCAAAATCAAGGTTTTCATCTGATACAATATCTGTACCAAAAACCTCAAAGGATTGTGTCATCTGCTTCATCAGATATTCATTTGCACTCGGATGAATGACAAAAAAGCCATCGCTAACACATTTTACAACATTGACCAAAGCCTCCGGCTTTGTATCTTTAACTATGTAACCATCAGCAGCATTACTACATGCTTTATAAATATATTCACCTTCTTCAAAGGTCGTCAGCATTACAACTTTAATGTCTTGATTTAGTTCCTTTATCTTCATAAGCGCAGAAATCCCATCTGCCTTAGGCATTTTTACGTCAAGCAAAACTATATCAGGCTGTTTGCTTTTGCAAAGCTCAACAACTTCAATTCCGTCTGCCGCCCCGCCAACAACCTCAAATGACGGCTCCTGTTCAAGAATATATATGAGCATATTTCTGAACAAGCTTTGGTCATCTGCAACAGCAATTTTTATCATAATTCACTCTCCTTATTGAAAGCTTAGATTTATTATAGCGTAATTTTATTTAAATTACAATATAATGAAAATTATTTATATAATAATAGCAGTTTTACAAGGCACGTAAAACTGCTATTAAATTTATAAAGTATCCCTTAAAAATCAGCTACTGCTTGCACTCATATTCTGGTGTTTTTCCGTCATATGTAAGAACAGAATTGTAATCTATACCATTTAGCAGACTATCCCATGAATCCGGCTTGCTGGCAATTATGTCAACAGGTAATACAGGCTTATCAGAGGAAATCTGTGAAGAATAGCCATAGCAGGCATTTTGGCCATCATAATAGATAACCATCTGTGTCATTTCCTGTGTTGAGTTCAAGTGCCTTGCATAAGAAATATACAGTGCTCCGTTTTCGTCGATATATTCCTGAACAAGAACGTTGTCGCTGATATCTGAATCACTGGTTCTTAAAAAATCAATTGTTTTCCTTTCGGTGTCATATTTTAATACACTTTTATCATTACGGTCATCATAATATGTGTTGTAGGTATATTCATAAACTTTACCATTTTTTGAAAGAGTACTTTCGTATTGTCCCGTTCCGCTCAGCATATCTAACTTACCTGTGTTCCACTCATCCTTCATTCCTTGCAAAGCCTGGTCAAGTGAGGCATTAAGTGTTATCATCTGCAATGTGTTCAGTGTAAGCATCTCTCCTAATACTGACATATCATCAAGAGAACTTGCTCCTTCATCAATATAGCTTGCCGCATCTTCAAATATATCTGAAAAATATCCTATGCTTTCAAAATTTTTGGCTGTCGCATTTGATTTGTCTTCTTTATCGTCTTTACTATTTTCTATCACTTTTTCTTCTGAAGATGCAGAAGAATCGCTATTGTTGTTTTCTTTTTCAGCACTTGCATCCCCACATCCAGAGAATAAAGCAAGGCAAAGTGAAATTGCCACTAAAATCAATGTTAATTTTTTCTTCATTATAACCTCCATTTTTATCGAGAGAGAGTTGATATACTCCCTCAATAGAAACTAAACTGTATTTACCCTAAAAACTAATTATTGTTTTTTATTTTTAATTGCAATGACTGCACCTGCACAAACAGTTGCAATTATAATTCCAACGGGCATCATGGCATTTCCTGTTTTTGGATTTTCTATGTTCGTTGTTGATGCGCTCGAAGAAGATGATGCTGCCTGTGATGTTTGTGAAGAATTCTCAGTTGAAGTTACTGGTGAGTCATCCGTTGAGGTTGAGTCATCCGTTGAGGTTGAGTCATCCGTTGAGGTTGAGTCATCCGTTGAGGTTGAATCATCCGTTGAGGTTGAGTCATCGGTTGAGGTTGAATCATCAGAAGCAATACCATACCCTGTGCTGTAAAGAGGAAGTAAGGAATCAATTGTATCAAGGGTAAAGGAATTCGTTTTGTCAGAATCTGAATACCATTGCTGTGCTACCCCATCCTTATATACTGTTGGAAGAGCACCTATAGTTGTTGAGCCTGTTTTTTTGATAATAATAAAATCAAACATACAGCTTTCAGCGGTGCCAATATTCAAGGCAATTCTTGCTGTATCACTGCCTGTGTTGATTTCTCCTACAACTGCCCAGATATTATCAGTATCGCCAGTAGCTGTTTCTACGTTTATGATGCTTGCAGGTCCGCCTGTTTCAGCACCTACACTTGACCCAAAACTCGCTATTCCAGCTGTTGCTGATATTGCGTTAACTGTTCCAGAACCCAAGTTCAATATACCATAGCTGTTGCTGTCTGCTGAATCTCCTGCTGTTATATATCCTGCGTTAACAATACCTTGGCTTGTATTATAAACACCATATACGTTGTTTTGTGATGAATTACCAGCAGTAACTGTGTACACATTTACTATACCGTTACTAAAATTTGCTAAGCCATAGTTTTCGTGAAGACAATTGCCTGATGTTACCTCTTTTACTTCAATTAATCCTGTACCATCATTTCGAACACCATAGCTGTATCCATCATCTGCTGTTGTAACGGTTCCGCCTGAGGCAAGTGTGCTGATATATATTTTACCAGACGCTTCATTCCATGCACCACAGCTGATGGTGTCATCAGAAGGATTATCAACTGTTGAGTTACCGCCAATAGCCTTGCTTGCTCTTACAGTTCCGCCGTAAGCATTATAAGCGCCACAGGATATCAGAGCGTTTTCACCGCCGTAGCACTCATTTGCAATAATTGTTCCATCATTATAGTTATATACACCGTATGACAAGGCGGTTATGCTGCCCAAAGTGCCGTCACCACCTCTTGCAAAAGTTTTAACTGTTATTGTTCCTGTTGAATAGTTGTATGCGCCATAGGTTTCGGCGTCAACAACTGAGGAATTTCCGCCTGTTGCTTCGTCAACTGTTATTGTTCCATTTGCATTGTTATACACGCCATATGATTCTTGAGAATCATTCCCGCCAATAGCATTTTTTAAAGTTACAGTACTGTTTCCAGCATTGTATAAACCGTAGCTATATCCATTTGGTGCACTTCCACCTGTTGCCGTTGCGCCGGTTGCACTATTTTCAACGCTTAAAGTTATGGCATTTCCGGCAACATAAATGCCACAGCTTGAATTGCCTGAGCCTGTTGTATTACCACCTGAAAATGAAATGTTTTCAAGATATATATTGCCTGCGCCCTCAAGCCTTAAAGCAATACTGTCCCCCACACCATCCGGCGCTGTGATTGAATGCCCATTACCATTTATAGTAACAGTTCTTCCGGCAGTAACCGAAAAGCTTATTGAACCAGTAATGTCTGATGTGAGTGAAATTTCTTCCACAAAAATATTTGCCAAAGCACTGTTCAAACCAGCCAGGTCACCAACAGTAGCCCCTCCTGCTGCGCTTGCAGGAATAACGCTTAATGAAATAACAACCAAAAATGCCACCGCTGTTATGCATGAAAATATTTTTTTGATATTCATAAAACCCCTCCGTTATAATAATTCTTACCCTTTAATTATACCTTTCAGAATTTTACAGTTAAAGTACTATCCGGCTATAATGAATTTTGACTATCAGACAATATGGCATTACTATCAGCTTAAAATCCTTATGTTCATTTGTGAAAACTTTATTGTTTGACATTTAATATCTTTTATGATAAATTTAATAAAATATCAAAATTAAAGGTGAAAGACATATGGATAAAACAAACAGTGTGTTGAATGAAATGATTAAATATTACGCAGGCGACGTTAAGAGAATCAACCATTTAATTAAGGTTTTTTGCCTTGCCAGGACAATAGGAAAATCAGAAAATATTGACCCACAAAAGCAGGAAATACTTGATATTGCTGCTATTGTGCATGATATAGGAATAAAAGTTAGCGAGGAAAAATACAATTCAAGCTCTGGGAAGTATCAGGAGCTTGAAGGCCCTTCTATTGCAAAGGAGTTGCTTGAAAAGCTTGGGTTTTGCGATTCTTTTATTTCACGAGTTTGCTTTCTTGTGGGCCATCATCATACCTATACTGCGATTGATGATATTGATTTTCAGATACTTGTTGAAGCTGATTTTCTCGTAAATATTCATGAGGATGAAATTCACAAGGATGTTATCCTTAATATAAAAAATAAGTATTTTAAAACGAAAACTGGGATAAGCTTTTTGGAGAATATGTACTTATCGTAAATTTTATTCAATCAGATGCACAACAAAAGCACCCACATTCAGCTTTGTTGCTGCTTGTGGGTGCAATTTTTTGTTTTAAATTATTACCAATTAGTTGTTTGGGATAAACTCACATCCAGCAGAAATTTGAGTTCCTAATCCGTTTTCTATCATATATTTTTGAACTGGTCCATGGTCACGAGCGTTATATTCTCCCAAAACATTGTCAGAAAAGAAATATCCCCCAAATCCGTACTCGTTTTCAAATTCAGAAGAAAACTCAGCTATTCCATTACCTTGAGTGAAATTTTCAAATTGATTATAATATGATTCAATTACTGCTTCGTCATCATTCGTATAAATTTCTAAGGTATATCCCCCGATAAATTCATCCGACGACAAATTATAATTTGTATCATCGTTATCAGCACTAAAAAGACTTACACTCCTGTATTCCTTGGTTATCTTATTATATATAGTTATATTACAGCTGGTGATATATCCTGTTGGATAAAGCATTTTAAGTTCTTTTTTTAGTGCCTCAGGAACATCCTCTGCATTTACTACTTCCTGCAAGTCATCAGCAATTTTAATTGGTAAATAATCTGCTTCTGCAACTACTTCATTCTTAGAACTTTCTTCATCTTCCTGCGATTCATTAGCAGATGAATCTTCACTTGAAGTGTTGCTGACTTCTGACTCTGAATTGACAGAATCAGCACCACCTATACTGATTTTTTCTGTTCCGCATGCTGTCAGTAATATTGTAGCTATAAGCAATAGTGTAAGATACTTTTTCATAAAAA
>QKDG01000145.1 GCA_003246805.1 Clostridia bacterium
TGCTGAGGTTGATTTTGATACTACATCAGGCGATAAGTTAAGGGTTTATACAACAAGGCCTGATACGTTGTTTGGTGCAACCTATATGGTAATAGCACCAGAACATCCATACTTAGAAAAATGGTCTGATAGACTTTCAAACAATGACGAAATCAAGGCGTATCAAGAAAAATCAGCACGAAAATCCGACTTTGAGAGAACAGAAATTGTCAAGGAAAAAACAGGAGTAGAGTTAAAGGGCATCAAAGCCATCAACCCTGTAAATGGCAGGGAAATTCCGATTTTTATATCAGACTATGTTCTTATGACATACGGAACAGGTGCGATTATGGCTGTGCCTGCTCATGATACGCGTGACTATGAATTTGCCAAGGTTTTCAATCTCCCTATTATTGAGGTTGTTGCCGGCGGAGATGTTGAGAAAGAAGCATTCACTGATTGTGCAACTGGTACAATGGTAAACAGTGATTTCTTAAACGGTATATCAGTAGAAGAAGCAAAGGTTGCTTGAAGAAACAGGCAAGGGTGTTTCAAAAGTAAACTACAAACTGCGTGACTGGGTATTTTCAAGGCAGAGATACTGGGGCGAGCCTATTCCGATTGTCCATTGTGATAAATGTGGCTATGTTCCTGTTCCTGAAAACGAATTGCCTTTGACATTGCCGGAAGTTGAAAGCTATATGCCAACTGACAACGGTGAATCACCACTTGCAACTCTCGACAGCTTTATAAATACAACATGCCCGCATTGCGGTGGCCCTGCAAAGCGCGAAACCGATACAATGCCACAATGGGCAGGCTCATCATGGTATTTCCTTCGTTATTGCGACAATAAGAATATGAATCAGCTTGCCGCAAAGGAAGCTCTTGATTACTGGATGCCGGTTGACTGGTATAACGGCGGTATGGAGCATACAACCCTGCATTTGTTGTATTCACGCTTTTGGCACAAGTTCTTATATGATATTGGCATGGTTTCAACAAAAGAGCCTTATGTAAAAAGAACAAGCCATGGCTTTATCCTTGGCGAAAACGGCGAAAAAATGTCAAAATCAAGGGGCAATGTAGTTAATCCGGATGACGTAATTGCAGAATATGGTGCCGATACTTTAAGGCTGTACGAAATGTTCATAGGCGATTTTGAAAAAACTGCCCCATGGAGCAATGCATCAATAAAGGGGTGCAAGCGTTTTCTTGACAGAATATGGGCTTTGCAGGAAAATGTTATTGACGGCGAAGAATACAGGGATAGCTTAAAAACATCCTTTCATAAAACTATCAAAAAAGTGTCAGAGGATATTGAGGGATTAAAGTTCAATACTGCAATAGCTGCAATGATGGCGTTGCTTAATGAAATTAATGCAGCAGGCTCTATCAATAAAAAGGAATTCAGGGATTTATTGATTATGTTAAATCCTTTTGCACCTCATATAACAGAAGAAATGTATCAGAATCTTGGCTTTGAAGGCTTCCTGAATCAGCAAAAATGGGTAACCTTTGATGAGGAAATGTGCATTGATGAAACTATTGAGGTTGCTGTTCAGATTAACGGCAAGTTAAGAACAAAGCTTATAATAAAAGCCGATGCACAGCAGGAAGAAGTATTGGCACAGGCAAAAGCTGATGAAAAGGTTATTCAGGCGATTGAGGGTAAAAGCATTGTCAAAGAAATTTATGTTAAGGGTAAGCTGATAAATATAGTTGTTAAGTAAATTAATAAAATATAAACAAACTAACCTATTGACTAATTTCAAAAAATGAAGTATAATAAATTCATTACATTCAATGTAAGATAACCTCTGCCTGTGTGGCAAAGGGAGGGAATAATAATGGCGGAAATTCGTGTCGGTAAAAACGAAACTTTAGATACAGCTCTTAAACGCTTTAAGAGGTCATGTGCTAAGGACGGCGTTATAGCTGAAGTTCGTAAAAGAGAACACTACGAAAAGCCTTCAGTAAAACGCAAAAAGAAGTCCGAAGCTGCACGTAAGCGTAAGTTCTAAACACTTTGGCTTTGAGCAGAACGGAACTTGAAAAGCAAGTAAAAGCGAGCGATATGCTCGCTTTTTCGTTTATTATTTTTAAAAAAGGAATTTCTATGATTTTTAAACCAACATATATTTTAAAATCGGTAACAGAAATCTCAGCAGATTTTATGGCAGAAAAAAATTTAAAAGGGCTTATTCTTGACCTTGATAATACATTAACAACCCATAATAATCCACACCCTGCCGAAAAGGTTACAGACTGGATTGATAAGATGAAGAGTATTGGTATAAAAATGATGATAGTATCCAATAACAATTCACAAAGAGTAACCCCGTTTGCTAAAAATTTAGGGCTTGACTTTGTTGCTAACGGAAAAAAGCCATTGTCAACAGGGTTTAATAAAGCACAGGAAATAATGAATATCCCTTTTTCTGAAATTGCAATAGTGGGCGACCAGATTTTCACTGATATTCTGGGAGCAAATTTGAAAAGGGTAAGAACAATTTACGTTCACCCTATTGAACTTGAAAGCACATTTTTCTTTAAAATAAAAAGATTTCTTGAAAAGCCTTTTTTAAAAGGCTTTTAATAAGGAGGGTATTATGCCAGCATTATTTGGACCGGCAGGAAATTCTGACAGTTATTCGGCTAAATACAAAAGCTCAATGCAGGTGCCTGAATTTCTTAGTGAGGCAGGGCTTGATGCTTATGAATATCAATGTGGCAAGGGCGTAAAAACAGGGCAGGAAACAGCAGTTAAATTCGGAATATCTGCAAAGAAATACGATATAAAACTGTCGGTTCACGCACCTTATTATATTTCACTTTCCAGCGTAGAAGAGGAAAAGCGAAACAACAGTATAGGCTATATCATGCAGACTGCACGGCTTGCAGACTATATGGGAGCAACAAGGATAATTATACATTCCGGCTCATGCGCAAAGCTTTCGCGTTCTGATGCTCTTGATTTTGCAAAGGCAACAATAAAAAAAGCAAGACAAGCAGCAATTGATGAAGGGCTTTCTCACATAATCTTTTGCCCCGAAACAATGGGCAAGCATAACCAGCTTGGCGATTTGAACGAGGTTATGCAGCTGTGCAAGGTTGATGAAAGCTTTATCCCCTGCATTGATTTCGGGCATTTAAATGCGAGAACAAATGGCACTATTAAGGCAAGCAATGATTATAAAAAAATACTTGATACAATAGAAAACGAGCTTGGAATTGACAGGCTAAGAATTTTCCATTCACATTTCAGCAAAATCGAGTATACACAAAAAGGTGGCGAGGTTAAGCATTTAACTTTTTCTGATGAGCTTTATGGTCCTGATTTTGAGCCTTTGATGGAACTTGTATTAAAAAAGAATCTATCACCTGTTTTCATTTGTGAAAGTGCAGGAACACAGGCAGAGGATGCTCTGAGTATGAAGAAATACTATCAATCTTTAAAGGGAGGACACTTTGATGAAAAACAGAATTCTGATAGTTAATGGCCCAAATCTGAATTTGTTAGGTTATCGCGAACCATCAATTTATGGCACAGACACGCTTGAATCTATAAATAACTATATTTCAGAAGAAGCAAAACTTTTAGGCATCGAGTGCGATTTTTTTCAAAGCAATTGCGAGGGAGCAATTATTGACGAAATCCACAGGGTAAGATTATCCCATAAAGGAATAATAATAAACCCTGCTGCCTACACGCATTATAGCTATGCTATAAGGGATGCGATATCAGCCGTAATGATTCCCTGTATAGAAGTGCATTTGAGCAACGTTCACGCAAGGGAGGAATTCCGTTCAAAATCAGTTATAGCACCAGTATGCAAAGGGCAGATAGCAGGCTTTGGCAAATACGGATATATCCTTGCTCTAAAAGGCTTGTCAGAAATGATGTGATTACTAAATGAACAGGTTTGAAAAGCTTTTTGAATTATTACCAGATACCATTGATTGCGTTTTAATCGGCTCTGATATCAATCGCAGGTATTTTTCCGGTATGAAATCTTCTGCCGGGTATATTTTGGCTTTTAAGGAAAAAGCGTATCTTATCATAGATTTTAGATATATTGAAAAGGCGAAGAAAACTGTAAAGAAATGCGAAGTTGTTCTTTTGAACAGCTTTAAAAACCAGGCTCGTGATTTGATGGCACTGCACAATGCAAAGGTTGTTGGTATTGAAAGTGAAAAAGTCACAATCTCTGAGCTTGAAGGCTTGAAAAGAACCTTTGAAGGCTATGAGCTTGAATTTTCAAATTCACTTAGCAACGCAATTACAGAATTGAGAGCTGTTAAATCAAAATCAGAAATAGCAAAAATAGAATGTGCACAAAATATAGCAGAAAAAGCTTTTGAGCATGTATTAAATATTATTAAACCAGGCAGAACTGAAAAAGAAATTGCTCTCGAACTTGACTTTTTTATGCAAAAAAACGGTGCAGAAGCAATATCCTTTGACACAATTGTCTTAACAGGCAAAAACACATCACTTCCTCACGGCGTTCCTTCTGATAATAAAATAGAAGCGGGGGATTTTATCCTTATGGACTTCGGGGCAGTATGCGATGGCTATCATAGCGATATGACAAGAACTGTTTGTGTCGGAGCACCCGATGAAGAACAACAGCTGGTGTATAATATTGTAGCAGAAGCACAGAATAAGGCGTTATGTAGTGTTAAAGCAGGAATAAAAGGAAATGAACTTGACAAATTGGCAAGAGATGTTATTATTAAAGAAGGATATGGTGAATATTTTGGGCATAGCCTCGGCCATGGTGTAGGAATGGAAATTCATGAAAGTCCAAATGCGTCGCCATCATCTGAATCCGTTTTAAAAGAAAATATGATTTTAACAATTGAACCTGGAATTTATATTCCCGATAAATTTGGAGTAAGAATTGAAGATTTTGTAATAATAAAAAAAGACGGTTGTCACAATATAACAAAAATAACAAAAAAACTAATTTGTTTATAAATAATACTTGCAAATTTACTCTGTTTAGGGTAAAATAAATTAGTGTCAAATATTTAATATATATTTAGAAGACAATTTATTTTGGAGGTTTTTATGGTAGTAGCAGGCGATTTTAGAAATGGTGTTACTTTTGAAATGGACGGAAACGTACTACAAATTGTAGAATTCCAACACGTTAAACCTGGTAAAGGAGCAGCTTTTGTAAGAACAAAGGTTAAAAATGTTATTACAGGTGCAGTATTAGAAAGAACATTCAACCCATCTGACAAGTTCCCAACAGCATTTGTTGAGAGAAAGGATATGCAATATCTTTATGCAGATGGTTCACTATATTATTTTATGGATATGGAATCTTATGAGCAAATGCCTATTGATGAATCAAAGCTTGGTGACAGCTTTGCGTTTGTAAAAGAGAATATGGAAGTTAAGGTTCTTTCATATAAGGGTAATGTATTTGGCGTTGAGCCGCCTTTCTTTGTTGAGCTTGAGATTACTCAGACTGACCCAGGCTTTAAAGGTGATACAGCAACAAACGCAACAAAGCCGGCAACACTTGAAACAGGTGCTGAAATTCGTGTTCCTTTATTTATTGAAGAGGGCGATAAAGTAAGAATTGACACCAGAACAGGTGAATACATGGAGCGTGCATAACGCACCCATTTATTCTATATACTTTTTTTAAAAAAGGAGAGATTGTTATGAAGCTTACAGACAGAGTATCTTATCTTCAGGGATTGATGGATGGCTTGGAAATCAATGATTCCACAAAAGAAGGAAAAGTTCTTATCCAAATGGCAGATATTTTGCAGGAAATGGCGCTTTCTATTGAAGATGTAGAAGGTGAAATTGATGAAGTTGTTGAGCTTGTGGACACTCTCGATGAAGACCTTGGTGAGTTGGAAGAGGATTACTACGACTTTGATGATGACGAAGACGACGAAGATTATTTGTATGACGATGATGAAGATGAGATTGACGACGTAGACATGGATGACGAGTATTATGAAGTTATCTGCCCTACATGCGGTGATACAATTTGTCTTGATCAGGAAATGATTGAAGAAGGTTCAATTAACTGCCCAAACTGCAATGAGCTTCTAGAATTCGATTTTGACGAAACAGAAGAAATCATGGACTAACTCAAGAAAAAGAAAAACTGAATATTTTAAGTTTCAGGGCGTGGTGCAAATCCACACCGGTGGTAATAGCTAATAGCTTAGTCCACGAGCGATAAATATAAACATCGCAGAGCTGGTGAGATTCCAGAACCGACGGTAAGTTGAATTTTTTCAACAAGTCCGGATGAAAGAAACATGCAGGCATTTGTATAAGTACCTACACACCCCTAAACATATTTGTTTAGGGGCTTTACTTTTCTTACCGGCATGTGTTTCTGATATTTTAGGAGGAAATTAAATGAAAAACAAAGTATTAACCGTAAGAAACATGAGCCTTATAGCTTTATTGTCAGTAATTGCAACACTGGTAATGCTGCTTGAATTCCCGTTGTGGTTTGCACCAGGGTTTTATATGCTTGACCTTAGTGAAGTAGTTGTACTTATAGGTGCTTTTGCTTTGGGCCCAATAGCCGGAGTAATTATAGAATTTATTAAAATCCTGCTCAATTTTCTTATCAATGGTTCTATAACAGGTGGAATTGGTGAGCTTGCAAATTTTTTGATAGGCTGTTCATTTATTGCCCCTGCATCAATAGTATATCAAAAAAGAAAAACATTAAAAGGCGCGGTTGTTGGCTTAACGATTGGCACCTTATTGATGGCAATAGCAGGCGGATTGGTGAATTATTATGTACTTCTGCCTTTGTATTCAACACTAATGGGGTATCCGATAAGCGCTTTTGTTGAAATGGGCACAAAAGTAAACGGCCTGGTTAAAGATACATTTACATTGATAGTTTTTGCAACAATGCCATTTAATATAGTAAAGGGAATAATTTCATCAGTTATTACACTAATAATATATAAAAAGGTATCTGCAATAATAAAAAAACAATAAATTGCTTTTATAAAAGATTTGCATAGGCTTTTTTAGCCTGTGCATCAGAGTGTCGAAAAACTATGATTTTTGATGCGAAGGGGTGTGGGGGCGACCGCAAAGCCCCCGCAAATATGTGCTTAAATTTATAATAGAATTGCAGAAAAGAGTTTTTCAACAAGCTGATGCATAGGCTTTTTTAGCCTGTGCATTTTTTATTGGAAAAAATAATGTTACAAAAGTTACAATTTGGTATATATATTTACATTTGAAAAGAAATATGATAAAATTTGATAGGATTATTAAAATTTAATTAATGGAGGATATATGCAAGTTTCAATTATTCTACCGTCTTTAAACCCTGATGAAAAGCTGTTAAAGGTTGTTAACGGATTAATAGCAAAAGGCTTTGATGATATTATTATTATTAATGACGGCAGTGAGAAAAATCATTGCGAACCATTTGACACAGCAAATAAAATGCCACAATGCACTGTTCTTACCCATGAGGTAAATAAAGGAAAAGGCAGGGCACTCAAAACTGGGTTTGAGTATTTTATTAATAACAGAAGTGATAAAATTGGCGTAGTGACAGTAGATGGTGATAACCAGCATCATCCTGATGATATTTATAAATGCGCGGAACGAATGATTAGCAACCCGGAACAAATTGTTCTTGGAGCAAGAGATTTCTCACAGAGCCATATTCCTAAAAAAAGCAAATTTGGCAACCGAATTACTTCCGGCATATTTAAATTTGCATGTGGCATAAACATTTCTGATACCCAGACTGGGCTTAGAGCAATTCCTTTAAAGTATCTACATATTTTTATGAACACTTTTGGTGAACGCTTTGAATATGAAACCAATATGCTTCTTGAAATGAAGGAGAATCATATCCCCTTTGTTGAAGAAAAAATACAGACAATTTACATAGAAGACAATAAAACATCTCATTTTAA
>QKDG01000059.1 GCA_003246805.1 Clostridia bacterium
TTATGCTATTATGTTTCCAAAAAGGATTTTAAAGTTAATGAAACAATAACAGTTTCGGCAAGGCTGACTAACGAAACCGAAAATACATTTAAAGTTGGTATTTTTGATTTAAGCCATCCTGTAAATATTGTTATAATAAAAGACGGAGAAATATGGGGATATGAAGGCAACGACACAGACCTTTGTGCAACAATTAATCAAAATGAAGTTCTTGAAGAAACAGTTTCATATCAATTGACTGAGGCAGGGACATATCAGCTATTCATATTTGCTGACTTCGCTCGTGAAATCAAGGATTTTGAGGACCCTGCAAAAGTGGATAAAAATTTTTTTCACGAGGAATTAGGTAACGTCAGTTTAATGATGGATGTTATAAAAGTTAACGTGCAATAGAAATATAAGAATTAAATTAGATTTTTTTTATTTTAATCACGTATTTACGGGGGCTTTGCGGTCGCCCCCGTAACCCCTTCGCGCAAAAATATTATTTTTAGAGAATATTGATTAAATGTATTTTAGTTTTAGAAAAATACTTTGTTTATAGTAAATGGATTAGAGTATTTACGGGGGCTTTGCGGTCGCCCCCGAACCCCTTCGCGCAAAAATAATAGTTTTCTTAACTTTTTAAGCCCTGCATTTTTGCTGGGCTTTTTTTTGTTTACAACTTTAAAATTAAATGGTATAATAAATTGTTAATCTAAAATGAAAATAAAGTTTTTTTCTATAAATTTATGAGGTGATTTTGTTTGTCAAAAAGGCAGGAGAATATAAGGAATTTTTGCATTATAGCACATATTGACCACGGGAAGTCTACACTTGCGGACAGGATATTAGAGCAGACATTTACTGTTTCTCAACGTGAGATGGCCGACCAGCTGTTGGATAATATGGATATTGAGCGTGAGCGTGGCATTACAATCAAGGCACGTGCAGTCAAGCTTAATTATAAGGCTGACAATGGTGAGGTTTATACCTTTAATTTAATTGATACACCAGGACATGTTGACTTTAACTATGAGGTTTCACGTTCTCTTGCTGCGTGCGAGGGGGCAATACTTGTTGTTGACGCTTCTCAGGGAATAGAGGCGCAAACTCTTGCGAACACTTATCTTGCAATCGAGCATAATCTTGAAGTTCTGCCGGTTGTAAATAAAATTGACCTTCCCTCTGCCGATGCAGAAAGAGCCTGCCACGAAATCGAAAATGTCATTGGTATTCCGGCAATGGATGCCCCACGAATCTCAGCAAAAATGGGGATAAATATAAAAGAGGTTCTTGAAAGGGTAGTGACGGATATTCCTGCGCCGTCTGGTGACGAGGATGCTGCTTTGCAGGCTTTGATTTTTGACAGCTATTATGATTCATATAAGGGTGTTATTATTTATGTCAGAATTAAAGAGGGCTCGGTCAAGGTTGGCGAGCAGATAAAAATGATGGCAACCGGTGCAAAGTTTGATGTTGTTGAGCTAGGGCTGATGGGAGCAACAAGCTTGGTCCCTTGTAATGAGCTTAAAGCCGGTGATGTTGGATATATCGCTGCTTCAATCAAAAATATTGGAGAAACACGGGTAGGTGACACAGTTACTTCTGTTGAACGCCCATGTGCTACGCCCCTGCCTGGCTATAAAAAGGTAAACTCAATGGTGTTTTCGGGTATTTATCCTGTTGATGGCGCAAAATACGGCGACCTTCGTGAAGCGCTTGAAAAGCTTATGCTCAACGATGCCTCTCTTTCGTTTGAGCCTGAAACCTCAATTGCGCTTGGCTTTGGATTCCGTTGCGGATTTTTAGGGCTTCTTCATATGGAAATTATTCAGGAACGACTTGAACGCGAATATAATCTTGAGCTTATCACAACAGCGCCATCTGTTATTTATAAAGTAATATTGACTAACGGGGAAACAACTTTTATAGATAACCCTACAAATTATCCGGATATAGCAAAAATTCAGTCAGCACACGAGCCTATGGTTAATGCACATATTTTATCCCCCTCAGATTTTGTGGGGAATATAATGGAGCTTTGTCAGGACAGGCGAGGTGTTTTTAAGGATATGAAATACCTTGACGAAACAAGAGTTGATTTGCATTATGAGCTGCCTTTGAATGAAATTGTCTATGATTTTTTTGACGCTTTAAAGTCAAGAACAAAAGGCTATGCATCATTTGATTATGAGATGCTGGGCTATGCTCCTTCAAAGCTTGTCAAGCTTGACATATTGTTAAACGGTGATATTGTTGACGCACTATCCTTTATAGTTCATGCTGACAAAGCCTATGCAAGGGGGAGAAAAATTGCCGAAAAATTAAAGGATAATATCCCTCGTCAGCTATTTGAGGTTCCTATTCAGGCTGCAATCGGCGGCAAAGTAATAGCGCGTGAAACAGTCAAGGCAATGCGTAAGGATGTTCTTGCAAAATGCTATGGCGGTGACATTACCAGAAAGAAAAAGCTGCTCGAAAAACAAAAAGAGGGTAAGAAGAGAATGCGCCAGTTAGGCTCGGTTGAAGTCCCTCAGGAAGCATTTATGAGTGTTCTCAAGCTTGATGAATAATATGATTTAGGAGAACTAAAATGGCAGTCGGTCTTTACATTCATGTTCCTTTTTGCAGGAGTAAATGCCCTTATTGTGATTTTTACTCGATTTGCTTGTCAGAAAATCAGGAAGCCAGCTATATCGATGCGATTATAAGGAACTTTAAAAGATATAATGGGACCGAAATAGACAGCATATACTTTGGTGGGGGAACTCCTTCAATTCTATCAGAAAACAGCTTTAACAGAATTTTTGAAGGAATAAATGAAAGCTTTGTGCTAAAAAATCCTGAGGTTACTATTGAAGCCAACCCCTGTACTGTTGATTATTATAAGCTTGCTTTTTTGCGAAAAGCAGGCTTTAACAGAATTTCGTTTGGTGTTCAAAGCTTTAAGGATGACGAACTTAAGGGCTTGGGCAGGCTTCATAGTGGGAAGCAGGCGATTGAGGCTGTTCTTGAAGCTAAAAGAGCAGGATTTGAAAATATTTCGGTCGATTTGATGCTTGGTATTTTAAAGCAAACGCGTGAAAGCTTGTCATACACTGTTAATGTGCTGTCGGAATTACCCCTTAAACATATATCCGCTTATATATTGAAAATTGAAGATAATACGCCCTACAATAGCGACTACGTTGTTAATAATATTCCTAATGAAGATGCCGTTGCTGATTTGTATATTCAGGCTGTTGATGAGCTTTATTTAAAAGATTTTATTCAATATGAAATTTCAAATTTTTCAAAAAAAGGCTTTGAATGCAAACATAACATGAAGTACTGGAACTGTGATGAATATATTGGGATAGGTCCGTCTGCTCACAGCTATTTTAACAATAAGAGATATGCTGTGCCGAAAAGTATTGAAAGCTTCATAAACAGTGAGTTGCAGGAAGAAATTATAAATGAAGAAACCCCCGGAACCTTTGAGGAAACTGCTATGCTAAATCTCAGATTAGCTAACGGTTTAAGCAGGCAAGTATGCGAGAGTTTTTCCGTAGATTTTAATCAGATATCAAAAAAAGCCTTGCCTTTAAACAAAGCCGGCTTAGTGGATGTAAGTGATGACAGAATTTGCATAACCAAAAAAGGCTTTTTAGTTTCAAACTCAATAATCGCAAGGTTAATTTGATTTTAAGCTAACCTATGTCAAGATATTATATTTAAGCTCGTTTAAATATAAATGTGTATTTTCGGGGGCTTTGCGGTCGCCCCCGCACCCCTTGCATAAATAATTATATTTTTTGCACTTTGAGTACCTCTTATTAAATAAGAGGTACTATTTTTTCGTTAAAAAACTCCTCAGCAAAATCCGGCTCAACATTAAAATGCTCACCATTTATCATAACAGCAACACCCTTGCTGCTGCATTGTTTCATACAAAAGCTGGCTTTAAAAGTGATTTTATCTTTAAAGCAGTTATTTTCAATAAGGGCATTGAATGTCTGAACAATTTTGTATGAACCTTTTAAATGGCAGGAGCTACCGACACAAACACTAATTTCAAGCATTTATAAACCTCCGCTACATAATAATTTACAAATAGTATAATACTACAAAAAAAATACTTATTTAAAAATAGCTGATTTTCACCTTTTTCCCTATTTCATTAAGGCAGGCAGATAATTCATCAATAAGGTGCATTTTTATATTAAAACCAATAGGCAAATCAGGGTTTTGATGTGCGGGGTTAATTGCTTTACCCACAAAAAAGTTAATATCTGTGGCTTCTTCAAACAATAGCCTTGCGATACGCGAAGCACCGTCCTTTTTATAGCTCCATTCCTTATAACGCTCGTTGTCTTTAAGATAATCCTTTGCATATTCAAGAACACGATTTATTGTTATAACTCCCTCGGTCACAAGGTCAATACCGTCGATGTGTGCGATAGGGGGGATATCAGGCTCTGAATATAAAGAGTTGCTTGTATCAAGCGTTTTTTTAAGAAAATCGGCAGTAAGGGATGAGGTTGTTCCACCACAAACGATATGCTTGCCCTCTTTTGCAAAGAACAATGACATCATTTTGTTAACATCTTCAGGATTTTGGGGAGGACCAATCATTAAGTTCATAGGCTTTCGCTTGCGGATTTTTATTGTGCAGGCTGTGGTATCATCACCAGGTTCACCCCCATAAAGTGTATAGCACTGGTTGACAAGCATAGTGCTTATGGTTTTTGCAGTAAAATCTTTGTCATAGACAGTTTCAAGGAATTCAACGATATCCTTATGCTCCCAGCCAAAATTCAAGGAAGAGCCTATCCCAGCATGAACAGCACCATCACTGAAAGTAACAAAAACATCATCTTCTTCAAGAATTATTTTTGATTTGTATATTTTCTTATCACATATAATTTCAAGCATTTGGGGGAAGTCAACGGATTTCCCGTTTCTGAGCAAAATCACTTTTGGGTTATCGAACTGAATAACCTCAGCTTCCTTGTTATCAATAATATGTATTATTGTAAAGGTTGAATAAGCAACCTGCCTGACCTTGCAAATAGGCAGGGTTAACGCAATTGTGGAAACACAATCTTCAACAGTAAGCCCGTTTGCCATCATTGTTGATATTATTTTTGATGTTAAGGTTGAAAGAATATTTGCCTTAACACCGCTGCCAAGCCCATCTGCAAGAACAATAACCTTAGAATTATCCCCTTGGCTGACAATCTCAGTATGGTCACCACAAAGCTGTTCACCTGATTTATTGATGCTTGTAAAACCGATATCAGTACAAAAGCTTTTCATCACGCAACGACTCCTTTAACTTTGTCAGTGCAACCTTTGTTTCGGCAGTTGTTTCACCTAAAAGTGATGCGATTTCCTGAACAGCACGCATTTGTTTTTCTATAACCTTATCGGCGATTTCCATTGTTGTACGGCTGATAGCTTCCTTTTGTTTTCGCTGGTTTGATTCGTCTGTAACATCCCTCATAATACAAATGAAAATATTATAGCTTTTATCAAAAATAATAGTCTGATTAACATATTTTTGATATTCAGCAAGATAAACAGTCTTGTCAAAAATGTTCCTGCCCTTCTGATAAACCTCCATAAAAGGCAACGGGTCAAGGATATTTACAACCTGATCATCAATCACATCGCGGGGATTATTAATGTTGAACATCTTGCAGGCAGAGGCATTTATTTGCTGGACTTCATATGAATCGTTGAGAACAATAATGGCATTTGGTGTGCTTTTAATAATATTATCTGAAAAAGACTCTGCCTTTTCTTTTAAAAAAGGGAGGCACATATTAAGGTTCGCCTTGCCTTCAAGAACAGCAATAGCTTTATCACGGCAGGTATTATAGCCACAACCGCCACAGTTTAGCTCATGCTCGGGCTTTGTTTTCCCGATTTTTTTCAAAATCTCGCTTATTGCACTCTCGCTGAATATTATGTGAGAGGGTTCAAGTGTTTTATAAGCCTTCGCCAGCTCATTCTCAGAATATTTTGTTACTACAAAATCATTTTTACCAGCGTAATCAGAAACAGTTATATAATCGCTTACAGGAGTTCTGTCTGCTTTGCTCATTACAGGGCCGCCAATACAGCTACCAATACAGGCAGACATCTCAATAAAGCAGTTGTTAATTTTACCATTAATAATATCTTCAAGCGCATTTTTGCAGTTTTCAACACCGTCAATAGCAAGGTAGGTATAGTCACTGCTACGGTTTGTCATTGTTTTCAAAATCCCGCCTGTTACAGGGAAGAATCTTGCAAGGCTCTCGTTATTGTTATCTTCAATATATTCTATCGAGATATTATTCTCATCAAGCAGAAAATTAAGCTCATCAAAGGTTATAACACAATCAGTTATTCCAGAATAGCTTTCTGCCTCCTCTTTTTTAGCGATACAAGGCCCGATAAAAACAGTTTTTGCACCAGGAAATCTTTTTTTAATATCAACACAATGCGCCTGCATAGGGGACAGCACATTTGCAAGATATTTCAGCGCTGCCGGGTAATACTTCTGAATAAGCATATTAACAGAGTGACAGCAGGAGGATATAATAATGTTACTTGTTTTATTAATTGTCAGCTCCTCATATTGTTTTTTAACAATGGTCGCACCAATTGCTGTTTCTTCAACATCATAAAAACCGAGCTTTTTTAAAGCATTTTTCATAGATAATATGGTTGATTTATTATAGTTTGCTACAAAAGAGGGGGCAAGGCTGGCGATAACCGGCGTTTCACCAGCAAGAATTTCTTTTAGCTTTTTTGTATCATTTCTTATTTCCTTTGCGTTTTGCGGGCAAATTACAAAGCAGTTACCGCAAAGGATACATTCATTACTTATTACATTTGCCTGGTTATCAGAAAATTTTATTGATTTTACAGGGCATTCACGTATACATTTATAACAGTGCTTGCAGTTTGATTTATCAAATTTCAAATATTCGCTCATAATAATACTCCAACTTTGTTTAAAAATTAACAATGATTATATCTTTATGGTAACACTTTATAACCCTATTGTCAATGTTAACGGGATAAATAAAAAACTTTATCAACAAAAGACTATGGGGCTTTGCCCGCGCCCCTTCGCACAAAAATACTAATTTGATTGAAATACAAATTGGGGGGCTTTGCGGTCGCCCCCGAATCCCTTCGCATAACATTTACTTATAAATTATTACGAAAAAAATGGTTATGTGGGCAGATAAAGCCCCCATAACCATTTGCTTATAAAACAAAAGCTTTGATATATTAAATTAAATTATCTTTTTATAATTTTTCTTCTCTTTGGTTTAAAGGTTGATTTCTTTTTGTTTGCATTGATAATGAAAATTATTGAATACAAAACAAATATTGCTCCGGTAATTATTGCTGCATATTTGAAAATATCAGAGGAGGGAAATGCTTTTATAAGGCTTAGCATATATTTTAAGTTATCTCTCTCAATGCTTGTGGTTGCAACAAGGTCGGTCGAAAAAATTATCTCGCCGTTATAAATAAGCTCCGAGCTTTTGCCCTTCTTCAACAGGAGCAATTGCAATTTCTTCAGAAATAATTGTTTGTTTAACAACATCGGGGGTTAATTCCTCAGGCCAGTAGGTTGAAAATTCATCAACAGGCTTTACAAGAACATGGCTCGCATCCTTACCATACTGGACTTCAATTTTGCCGACTTCAACCATTTTGTCAAGAATCTTTGTGTTTACAAGCTTGTTGAAAGCCCACTCATAAAGCGTTGTGTGGTCAACACAGTTATAGAAAACGCTGTTTCCATCGTTATCCGTCATCGGTGCATTCATGCTTACAACAAGGTATTTAACACCGTCTTTTTCAGCGGTAGAAACAAGGCATCTGCCGGCTTCATCAAGAGTACCTGTTTTTATACCCATTGCGTATTTATAATAATATTGGCTGTCCTTTTGCAGCATTGCATTTGTGTGCTTTAAAAATGTTCCGGTTTTATGTACCTCAGTAGGCTCTAAGGTGTATTGAGTGGTTGAAGCGATTTCCATAAACTTAGGTAAAGTCATAGCATATTGAACAATTTTCGACATATCATAAGCTGTTGTCAGCTGGTTTTCATCATGAAGCCCATGTGCATTTGCAAAGGTTGTATCATTGCAGCCCAACTCAGCCGCCTTGTCATTCATCATTTTGACAAATTCATTGATATTGCCATTTCCTAAATTATAGGCAATAATGTTAGCAGCCTCACACGCAGAGGGCAACAAAAGAGCATAGAGAAGGTCGTTGTAGTTAACCTTTTCATTAATGCGGATATCAGCTGTGGAAACAATCTGCCCGACAAAATCATCATACGCAACCGACGGCGCTGATGCATAGGTTGTCTTCATAACATCTGGGTTGTCTTTGAAATGTTCTAAA
>QKDG01000042.1 GCA_003246805.1 Clostridia bacterium
GAATTGACATACAGCCCTTTATTCCACATAAAGCTGAGGCCGCACCCATCGGCATGCACATTTTGCAAGGATTTATATTCAGATTAACAATATTTGCTCCCAATTTTATTCCCTCCCTTTATTTTTATCAAGATATTGCCATACGGGGCTATTTATAGAGAGATTTATTTCCTCAATAAAATTTTTAATTCCCTCAAACCCTGCAAGCGCGTGCTTTCTCTCGTGATTATGGTCACAAAAAGCGATTCCCAGCTTATATGCAAGTGGCCTTTCTTTTACTCCTCCTACCAGAATATCTGCCTTTTTTTCAATCATAAATTCTTCAAGCTCTGCCGGGTTGGCATCATCAAGTATAACTGTATCTTCATCAACAAGTGACTGAATTATTTCGTATTCATCCTTTTTGCCCGTTTGGGTGCCAACAACAACAGTTTTTATTCCAAGCTCGTTAAACTGCCTTATCAGTGAAATTGCCTTAAACCCGCCCCCAACAAAAATAGCTGCTTTTTTGCCTTTTAGCACAGGCTTGTATTTTTCGATAACAGGCAAAACAATTGCTGTCTGTTCTTTTGAAAATTCTTCTGCCTTTTCAATCACTTCTTTTTTGCCAATCGCATGAGCTACTCTCATTATCGAACTGACTGTATCCTCAACGCCAAAAAAGCTTACCTTAATATAAGGTATACTCATTTCACTTTCCATCATATTTGCAAGATATGTTGATGAGCCTGCACACTGGACTAAATTGAGGCAGGCTGTTGATGCTTTTATCAATTTATCGTATGAGCTGTCGCCTGTTATTGTTGCTATAACAGGAATTCCTATTTTTTCAAGATAGCTTTTGATTATCCACATTTCGCCTGCCAGATTATAATCCCCAAGTATGTTTACTGCAACGCTTTTTTCTTGCTCGGGAATATAATGTGGTCTAATAATTGCATGCCATTTTATACCCTAATGATTTTGTTCCAGAAAACCCTGGTGCCTTAACAGGAATAACCCTTATCTCATACTTTTTTTCTGCCATTCTGCAAACTGCCTCAATATCATCGCCTATTACACCAACTATGCAGGTAGCATATACAAAAATCACCTTTGGCTTTTCTGTTGCCTTTTCCATGAGCTCATCTATGGCTGCGACCAGCTTTTTTTCCCCTCCAAACACTATATCCGTTTCTCTCAAATCAGTTGAAAAGCTGGTTCGATAAAGCTCCGACCCGCTTGAAAGGCTTCCCCTTATATCCCATGTATAGCTCGCACATCCAATGGGGCCATGCACAATATGATATGCGTCTGTTATCGGGTTCAGCACAACTCTTGCTCCGCAGTATACACAGGCTCTCTGGCTTACCGCCCCTGATACTGATTCTTTTTCGCAGCAAATTCCCTTACCATCACCCTGACAAGAAGAAATTGATGATTTTCTCTCATCAAGAACACTTATGTTTTTTTTATCAGCCATATTCTAACCTCACCTTCAATAGAATGTTGTTTCTTCTTTTACCAGCTACCAAAATACAAGTAACTCGTATAAAAAGAAACGCACTGCAATAAAGCATAGCTCCGTTGCAGTGCAAAAATAAAATTATTACATAACAAGTTCAAAATCTTCGTCTGTGCAATCTCTGTCTTGTCTGTCCATTAACGCTGATGTTACTTTTTCTACAAACCTTATTCCTCCGGTATAGCCAACAAAAGGAAGAAGAGTTCCGCCGTATCTGTCAAGAACAGGGAAGCCTGCTCTCACAAAAGGGATATCCTCTGCTCTTGCTATCTGCTTGCCATAGGATGTGCCTATTAGAATATCAATCGGTGAATTTTTTATCCATTGGTGAAGTTCAAACAAGTCAGCATTTGCTTTTACAGTGCAGTCCGTTACATTATACTGTTCAAGCATTGACTTAATTTTTCTTGTAAAATCTTCCTTAGGGGTTCCTGTTATAACATATTTCGGGATTATACCCATTTCAAGGCATATTGAAGTCAATCCTATTACAGTATCAGGGTCACCGAATATTGCAGCCTTCTTCTGATATGTATACTGATGTGAGTCAAGCATAAGGTCAACCAGCTGTCCTCTTTCAACCTCAAGCTGCTTCGGAACTTCATTTTTAGAAGCCATCTGCAATGCCATCAGATACGCATCAGTGAATGCAACACCTATCGGCATAGGAATCAATTTGTAAGGAACCTTGAACTTTTTCTCCATATATTCTGCCGGCTCGGTGCAGGTTATCTCGCCCAAAGCCAAAACACTATCACAATCACCAAGAGATTTAATATCCTCTATTGATGTTCCACCCTCTGGATAATACTCATAGCTGCCTGTCATAGGTGCATCCATAACGCCTGTATGGTCAGGGAACATTATATAAGGAACACCCATCAAAGTTGCCATTCTTTTTAGCTCACGCTCGTCACCTGGATTTTGCCAACCAGGGAAAATAGCTGTTTTTCCGTTAGGTGTTTCGCTTTTCTTTGCAAGATAGTTCATAAATCCAAGCATCATGTTTGTAAAACCATTAACGTGTGAACCTGAATAGCTTGGCGTATTGCAGTGAATTACCTTCTTGCCTTCCGGAATATCCATATCAAGAATGTATGAATTAAGGTCGTCGCCAATTGTCTCTGAAAGACATGTTGTGTGAATAGCAATTATGTCAGGGTCATACATATCAAAGATATTTTTAACCGATGTGTTAATATTGCTTCTTCCGCCAAAAACAGAAGTGCCTTCTGTAAACGAGCTTGATGCAGCAATAGCCGGCTCTTTAAAATGCCTGCTCAGTACTGTTCTGTGATAAGAACAGCATCCCTGCGAGCCATGGCTGTGAGGCATACATTTTGCAACTCCAAGTGCACAATACATAGCACCAACCGGCTGACAAGTTTTACAAGGATTTATTCTGAGTGCAGAACGCTCCTTTACTTCCTTTGGAGTCATATCAAGCATTATTTTTCACCTCCTGTTAGTGTTCCCTGAAGCATAGGTGTTTTCTTCCATGGTGGAGTCACAAGTGCCCATGCATTTGTATAAAGGCTCATTGTTACGTCATGTCCAAACTGCACAGCTCCTTTAAATCCTGCATAAGGTCCGCTGTAATCGTAGGAATGCATCTGCCTTGATGTCACACCATCTTTCTGGATAGCATATTTGTCTTTTATTCCCGAGAAGAATATATCAGGCTTCATGGTTTTAATAATCTGTTCTGTTTCAAAATGATTGTAGTCGTCAACAACAACATATCCCTTTTTCATGTCAGGAATCATACCAGCGTAAGCGTCAAGCTCCATTTCTTTTTTAAGCTCTTCAAGCTTTTCGTCTGAATACTTTTTCTTGAACAACGCGGCATCAGCCTCAACCGAAATAGTTTCGATATTCTTATTGTCTGCGTCTTCCTTTATTGTCGGGATTACCTCACGGCCCTCATAATCGTCCCTGTGGGCAAATTCGTATCCTGCAACAATTGTTTCTACACCAAAATCCCTTAACAGCATTTGATAATGATGCGCTCTTGAACCACCAACAAAAATACCTGCTGTTTTGCCTTTTAACTTAGTTTTAAAATATTCAAGGTCATCATAGATAGCAGCAAGCTCATCTTCAATAACTTCTTCAGTTCGCTTCGTCAGCTCAGGGTCATCAAAGTATTTTGCCATATCACGGAGTGATTTGCAGGTTGCTCCTATTCCTATAAAGTTAACCTTCAACCAGTCTGTTCCGTATTTTGTCTGCATCATTTCTGCAATGTAGTTGATTGAACGATGGCACATAACAAGGTTTAAATCAGCAAGGTGTGCGTTCTTCATTGTTTCGTATGAACCGTCACCTGTGAAAACTGATACAACATCATAGCCGATTCTTTTCAGGATACGCTCCTGCTCCCAGCCGTCACCACCGATATTATACTCACCAAGAATATTTACAGAATATTTTGCAGTTGGTTTTTTGTCACCTGTTCCGATGATATATTTCATCAGTCCGTTATTTGCTATATGGTGTCCTGAGGATTGTGAAACGCCCTTATATCCTTCGCATGAATATCCTATTGCTTTTATGCCGTATTTTGCCTCTGTTCTTCTTGCAACCGCCTGAACGTCATCTCCGATTAGGCCGATAGGGCAGGTTGAGCAAATCATAATACATTTTGGGTCGAAAATATCCATTGCTTCTTCAATTGCTTTTTCAAGCTTTTTCTCGCCACCAAAAACAATGTCTGATTCCTGCATATCTGTTGATAAGCAATAAGGGATAAAGTTCTTGTTTCCGGATTCTTCATCTGCCTTAGCTTTGTTACGTCTTGTTCCCCAACTGTAATAGCCACATCCGATCGGACCGTGTGTTATAATACAAACGTCTTTTAACGGGCCTACTACAACGCCCTTACATCCTGCATAGCAGCAACCTCTTGCTGTCATAACACCTGGAATTGTTCTTGTGTTTGCTGTTATGCTTTGGTTTGAAGCATCTTCTTCAAGGCTGATAATATGCTCTTTTCTGTTTTTATAAACTCGTGCTGAGTATTTATCAAGTAATCGTGTTCTATCATCCATTATTTTCACCCCCTAATATGCATCTGCGGTTTGTTCACCACTTCTGACCTTATAGGAATCATAGATAGGAAGAACAAATATTTTTCCATCCCCCGGATTACCTGTCTGGTTTGCTGTGATAAGCAGCTTTACAACCTTTTCAACATCTTCATCATTTACAATTAAAGTAATCACTCTTTTTGCAATTAGTCTAGTTGCTTCTGTCAGATGTTCTCCTACTTCATTTTGTGGCAGTTGTCCGGCAGCAATAATCGCATCAAGTGCAAGAGAGTTTATTCCCTTTTTGCCTCGTCCCAGACATTTTCGGCATGTGAAAGCAGGAAATCCGCCGTTGGCAAGGGTTTCTTTAGTGATATTCACTTTATTCGCCCTTATGAAAGCCATAACCTCTTTCATAAATATTCCCCCTTCCGTTATAATCCCTTTTTCCCGGTGCTTATTGTATATGCTTCTTCGACTGGTGATACAAATATACGTCCGTCACCGAACTTGCCTTCACCTGTTTTTGCATATTTAAGAATTACCTTAACAATATCTTCTTTATCCTCATCATTGCAGACAATCAAAAGCATTTCCTTTGGGATTTCATCATAGTGAACATCACCAACAGTAATACCCTTTTGCTTACCACGTCCATAAACATCCATTTTGGTTACGGCAGGAAACCCTGCAGAAATAAGCTCTGACATAACAGTTGCAACTTTTTCAGGCCTAATAATAGCTCTTACAAGTAACATAATCATTCACCTCCAATTAATCAAGAATTCCGTATTCCATAAGAATAGCTTCAAGTCTGTCGATTGACATAGGCTTTGGTATAACAAACATATCGTTTCCGTCGATTTTTCTTGCAAGCTCTCTGTATTCATCTGCCTGAGGTTCATCCGGGCTATAATCAATAACAGTTTTCTTGTTGATTTCTGCTCTCTGAACCGCATTGTCACGAGGTACAAAGTGAATCATCTGTGTTCCGAGTTCCTTTGCAACAGCTTCAACAAGCTCAGCCTCACGGTCAACCTTACGGGAGTTACAGATTAAGCCGCCAAGTCTTACTCCGCCTGATGTAGCGTATTTTGAAATACCTTTTGCGATATTGTTAGCAGCGTATAGCGCCATCATTTCACCTGAACATACAATGTAGATTTCCTGTGCTTTTCCCTCACGGATTGGCATTGCGAAACCACCACATACAACGTCACCAAGAACGTCATAGAAAACATAGTCAAGGTCATCAGTATAAGCGCCCAGTCTTTCAAGAAGATTGATTGATGTAATAATACCACGGCCTGCACATCCTACACCTGGTTCCGGTCCGCCTGATTCTACACCACGTATATTGCCAAACCCTGTTTTCATTACAGCGTCAAGCTCGATATCGTCGCCCTCTTCGCGTAGAGTATCAAGAACAGTCTTTTGCGCTAATCCTCCTAAAACAAGACGAGTTGAGTCAGCCTTAGGGTCACATCCTACTATCATAATCTGCTTTCCCATAGAAGCAAGACCTGCTGTCAGGTTCTGAGTTGTTGTTGATTTGCCGATTCCGCCTTTTCCGTAAATAGCTACTTGTCTCATAAAATTACCTCCATTCAGTTTATAAAAGCAAAAAGCCGTGAAACGCACTTTGCTTTTCACGACACCTTTGTCTTTCATTTTTCAGTTCTTCTCTTGTGTTTTGCTATGTTTTAAGTATAGATTATTTTGCTCCATAACACAATACACGTTATTTTACATAAATCATTGAAATTTTAAGCGTTATATATGCAATTTTCATATATTTAACTTGCAAATGTTCTTTTTTCCCTTTTGATGTTGCTTTTATATAATATTTGTTATACACTGTTATTAAAAGAAATTTTTGGGAGGTAACTTATTATGCAAATTTTTAAAACACATAAAATCGCTGTATTTTTGAGCAGTTCAGGCGATATTTCTAATTTTTTTGAATGCGACCATTTTTCAGTTTTTCAGAAATCTGGCAGTGATTGGAACATAGAGAGAACCGAGAAATTTAAAATTGCAAGCTTTGATTCGGTAAAAATGCTCAGAAATGAATTATCGTCAGTCATTTCCTGCATAAGTGATTGTAATGTTGTCGCTGGGGGCGAATTGACAGGCGTTGCCTTCAGTGCATTTGACATGGCTGGATTTCATATTTTTAATATAAATGATATTTCTGACGAAACACTGAGTGGTATTCTTGAAGACATTGAAAAAGGAAACAGTGAAGAAAAATATAAGCAGGAAATAATTAAAAACGCCTGCCCGATTGAAACAGAGACGCCTGGAATATATTTTCTTGACCTTATTTTGCTGCAAACCGAATGCCCTGAAATATCTTCAAAAAAATCTATGATGAATTTTCTTGAAAATACCCCATTTTTGGAACTAAAACTTATTTGCAAGCATATTCCACCCTGGATTGAAAACAGTGGCAAATATGCAATATCACAAACCAGGCAGCCCGACCGCATTACTGCTGTCATAACAAAAAAACAATGTAATTGAGGAGGTTTATTATGAATTATCAGGTTCTTGAAAACAATCATCTGCAAACATCGTTCGGGGTTTTAGGCGCTGTTACATCCTTTTCCTGCTATGAAACAGGCGAACTTAAAGGGGTTAAGTTAGGCGACAAGAACATGGTTCTTACCCATGCGGGCGAGCTTATACCTTTTTATACTGAAACGCCACGGCGTAAAAACAAAGAGTCCCTTACATTTCATAAAAACGGGCTTATCAAAGCAATAGCTCTTGAAGAACAACAGGAAATTATGACTCCTATCGGCGAATTTCCTGCTGAGCTTGTTACCTTTTATGAAAGTGGTGAACTTAGCAGATTCTTCCCTCTTGACGGGCAGATAAGTGGGTTTTGGTCAGAAAAAGATGAAAAGGAGCTTAATATTCCGTTCAGCTTTGAATTTGAATTTGGTGCATTTACAGCTTCACTTGTCGGAATATCATTTTACAAAAGTGGCGACATTAAAAGCATCACACTCTTCCCTGGTGAAATTATAAACATTAATTCACCTGCTGGAAACATTAATGCAAAAACCGGTTTTTCATTATATGAAAACGGCGGAATAAAAAACATTGAGCCTGCTACGCCTTCTCCTGTAAAAACCCCGATAGGAGTTCTGACAGCGTTTGATACACAAGCCGTTGGCATTTCTGCTGATGATTGCTCATTGAAATTTGATGAAGATGGACGCATTATAAGCCTTATTAATATCAGTGACACTATATTTGTTCAATCAGAAAACGGGGAACTACAGCGTTTTAAACCAAAAAAAGTAATTAATCCGCTTGACGGGGAGAGCGAAATGACAATAGGGCTGAAAATATCATTTAATTATACCGATGACTCATTTACAATTTCAGATGATAAAGATAATATTTACAGCATTTCCAACAGCCGTGTGAACATTCTTTCTGATGTTAGCAACTTCGGATGCAATCCGTCTGACTGCGCTGGCTGTTCTGGTTGCAGCCATTAAAAGAATATAAATCAAAACAAAAAGCCCCTCAAACAACGGATTAACGTAGTTTGAGGGGTAAAAATATGGCTCCCCAAGTTGGACTCGAACCAACGACCCTGCGGTTAACAGCCGCATGCTCTACCGACTGAGCTATTGAGGAATATAGTATTTTAAACGCATTAAATGAGAAAAGTTCTACACTTTTCTCAT
>QKDG01000148.1 GCA_003246805.1 Clostridia bacterium
CAAATATACCAGCAGCCACAATATCAGCAACAAATGTACCAACAGCCACAATACCAGCAGCCGATGTATCAGCAACCGATGTATCAGCAGCCATCAAAGCTACCTGACCCTATAAATGTTCAAAACATAAAGTTGCATCAGTTTGAAAGCTTCGACGCACCGTCACTACCTTCGGACCAGCAGGACAATCTTCATCTTCTTATGTCTGTTCCTCTTGAAGTTTCGGTAGAGATAGGAAAAGCCAAGAAAAAGATAAAGGATATTCTTGAATTCACACAGGGAACAGTAATAGAGCTTGACAGGCAGGCGGGAGCACCAGTTGATGTAATTGTTAACGGACATCTTATTGCAAAGGGAGATGTCGTGGTTATTGACGATAACTTCGCTGTCAGAATAACTGAAATTGTTAAATCAAAATTTTTAGAAAGCTTAGGAGATAAGGAGTAAACAATGGAAAAGAAAATTTTATTAGTTGATGACGCTGCCTTTATGAGAATGATGATAAAGGATACTTTGACGAAAAACGGATACACGCAGATATTGGAGGCAGCTGACGGTGAGGAGGCTGTTTCACAATTCAAAGCAGAGTCACCTGATCTGATAATAATGGACATAACAATGCCAAACAAGACAGGAATTGAAGCGCTAAAAGAAATCAAGCAGCTTAATCCTCAGGCAAAGGTTGTTATGTGCTCTGCAATGGGGCAGGAAACAATGGTTGTTGAGGCTATAAAGCTTGGCGCCCTTGACTTTATTGTTAAGCCCTTCAAGCCTGACAGAATCTTGCAGACGGTTTCAAAAGTACTGGGATAATTATGCAGGATGCTTTCGTTATAATTCTTTCACTTTTTGCTGTGATTGCGCTTATTTTTGCTACATATTACGCTGCAAGGTGGCTGAATAAAAGGGTAAAATTCTCAAACAACAGCATGTTTAGAGTGCATGACAGAGTAAACCTCGGGACTGACAAGGCAATAATTATTGCCTCAGTCGGGGACAAATATATGCTTCTTGGTATTACTCAGGGGAATATCAGCAAAATAGCTGACCTTGAAAAAGAGGATATAGAAAACCTGATAAAACAAAATGCTAGTAATGATCGAATTCCGTTTGCACAAGCTTTTTCAAAGGTGTTGCTTGATTTTAATAAGAAAAGGGGCGGTGAAGGTAATGACAAAGAGTGAATTTTTGTCAAAAATTAAAAAGCCGCTTGTGGTTTTCTTATTGGCTTTGACAGTTGTAATTGTATCGGTGTTTTTTATCGCTACAATTACAGCAAACGCACAGGGAAACACAGATACCACCACACAGGTGGAGCAGGACGGCACACTTGACGGACTGCTTGATATAAATGACAACAATGGCGCTCTTGAGCTTGTTCTGTTGATAACATTATTATCGCTGGCACCATCTATTCTGATAATGATGACAAGCTTCACAAGGATAATCATTGTTTTTTCTTTACTCAGAAACGCAATGGGAATACAAGCAACACCACCAAATCAGGTTCTTATCGGGCTTGCAATGTTTTTGACTATGTTTATAATGGCACCAGTTTTCAGCCAGATAAATGATGTTGCATACCAGGGGTATAAGGCAGGGGACTACACAGCACTTGAAGCAGCACAAAAAGCCTCTGTTCCTTTAAAAGAGTGGATGTTAAAGCAAACATCAACAGACAGTATGCAGTTTTTTATGGACCTTGCAGGTGAAGAAATGCCAGAAGATAATATCCCAGAAAATGTTGGCTTACAAATTGTTGTTCCTGCATTTATAATCAGCGAGCTTAAAAGGGCTTTTATTATAGGATTTTTGCTTTATATACCATTTTTGGTTATAGATATTATTGTATCATCAACGCTTATGTCTATGGGAATGATAATGCTACCACCTGCTATGATTTCAATGCCGTTTAAAATACTTTTGTTTATTATGATTGATGGATGGCAGCTATTGGCGGGCACCCTTGTTTCAGGCTTCAATTAGCGTCAGTGAAGAGGGGGAATAAAGAATGACTCAGGACCAAGCATTAAGCGTTTTTAAGGATGCGCTGATGATAGTATTAAAAATAGGCGGGCCTATTCTTGCAATAAGTATTTTAATAGGCCTTGTTGTTTCAATATTGCAGGCCGCAACACAGGTTCACGAGCAGACATTATCCTTTGTGCCAAAGCTTTTGGCGATAGCAGCACTTCTGCTATTTGCAGGTGGCTGGATGATGAATACTGTTATCGACTTTGCAAAGCAGCTGTTTGAGCTGATGGCAACACTGGGTAAATAGCGAAGAAAGAGTGGTAGAAGTGACCTTTGATGAAATAATGAATAACTATCAGGCATATCTGCTTGTTTTTGCAAGGGTGCTTGGTATATTTGTATTCAACCCACTTTTTTCAAGAAAAAACATACCCACCATGGTTAAAATAGGCTCATCAATTGCTCTTACACTTGTTATAGCCTTATCTGTTGTTAATAACGTAATTGTTGAATACGACAGTGTCGCATTATTGGCGATAGCCTTTGTGAAAGAAGGCTTTGTAGGCGCAGTTCTTGGATTTTTAACACAGATGTTTTTATCCACGATATTAGTCAGCGGTGAGATAATGGATACTCAGGCAGGTATCGGTATGGCAAAGATATATGATTCTGCAAGCGGGGTCCAGATGTCTCTATTTGGCTCAATGATGACATATATGTTTTTACTGTATTTTTTTGTAACTGACTGTCATCTTGCATACATAAAAATATTTGCAATATCCTATGACTTCATACCTCTCGGCTTTGAAAAAATCAACACAGATGTGGGAATGATTCTTGTCAGCTATTTTGGCACTGTTCTTACCCTGGCAATGAAACTGGCGATTCCCCTGATAGTGGTTGAAATTCTGGTTGAGTTTTGCATGGGTGTATTGATGAAGGTTGTCCCCCAGATACAGGTAATGCAGGTGAATATTCAGATAAAGCTACTGATTGCTTTATTTTTTGTGTTTATTATAGCCTCCCCTTTATCTGATATGATAAGTAATTATATGGGAATGATGATAGATAATCTTACAGGCATTTTGCCTGCAATAAGTGGATAACGCGGTTTTATAAAGGGGGAATACTATGGCAGGCTCAAGCGCTGGTGAAAAAACCGAAAAAGCCACCCCCAAACGAAAAAAGGACGAACGAAAGAAAGGTAATGTTTTTTCGAGCAAGGATTTTGTTTCAGCCTTTTTTATGATTTTTGTTTTTGCAGTGCTAAATATCTTCTCTGATACAATGTATGTCACACTTGCATCGCATCTTGAGAAGTTTATAAATATATCAGGTGAATTCACAAGCTTTTCGCAGGAAACCTTAAACATAATTCTTGCAGAAGGCATCAAGACATTTCTTATTGTAACTGCTCCCGTTTTTATTGTTGCTATGGTTGTTCCGATAGTATTCACTGGGATACAGACAAAATTTCTATTCTCGATGGAGGCTTTGAAGTTCAAGTTCAGCCGGCTCAATCCCTTTGAAGGCATAAAAAAGCTTTTTTCAATGCGCTCACTTGTTGAGCTTATAAAAAATTTATTAAAACTTGCGATTATTACATCGATTATTTATACACAGGTTAAAGACAAGCTCGCTCAGATTGTATCGCTTTTTGATGTTGATATAAAGGTAGCTGTTGTTTATCTTTGTTCTGCAATATATTCAGTTGTAATAACCATTGCTGTTGTTTTTATTTTTTTAGGAATACTCGACCTTGCATATCAATGGTGGGAATATGAGAAAAATCTTAAAATGACAAAGCAGGAAATTAAAGAGGAATACAAGCAGATGGAGGGTGACCCCCAGATAAAGGGCAAGATAAAACAAAAGCAAAGGGAAATGTCACAGGCACGAATGATGCAGGAAGTTCCTAACGCGGATGTTGTTATCAGGAACCCTACTCACTTTGCTGTTGCAATAAAATATGATATCGAAGAAAACAACGCCCCTGTGGTTGTTGCAAAGGGAATGGATATCATAGCATTAAAAATCATTGAGATAGCAGAGGAAAACAAGGTTGTTTTGACAGAAAACCGACCTCTTGCCAGGGCGTTGTATGAAAATGTTGAGATAGGGCAGGAAATCCCGCAGGAGTTTTATCACGAGGTTGCTGAGGTATTGGCATTTGTATATGATTTAAAAAACAAGAAGCTTACTTATTAGCGTTTAAATATAACAGGAGGAATAAATGAAGTATTTAAGAAATTCATTTTCATTGATAATTATACTTATAGTTTTGATGATAATTATTCCCCTGCCAACATTTTTGCTTGATATGATGCTGATAATAAACATCAGCCTTTCTATCATAATTCTTTTGACAACAATGTATGTAAAAGAGGCGCTTGAATTCTCTGTTTTCCCGTCAATTTTGCTTATTACAACGTTGTTCAGGCTTTCACTTAACATTTCTTCAACAAGGCTTATTTTAGGCGATGGCGGAAACGCCGGACAGGTAATCAAAACCTTTGGTCAGTTTGTAATAGGCTCAAACGCTGTTGTAGGCTTTATTATATTTATAATAATAGTTATCGTTAACTTTGTTGTTATCACAAAGGGTGCCGAGAGGGTAGCCGAGGTTTCGGCACGATTTACCCTTGATGCTATGCCGGGTAAGCAAATGGCAATTGACGCTGACCTTAATTCCGGAATCATTGATGAAAATATAGCAAAAAAGCGAAGAAGTGACGTTCAGCGTGAGGCTGATTTTTATGGAGCGATGGATGGTGCTTCAAAGTTTGTTAAGGGCGACGCTATTATCTCGATAGTAGTTGCATTTATAAATCTTATCGGCGGTGCTGTTATCGGGCTTGTAAACGGCGGAGACGTCACAAGTGTGTTATCAACTTATACAATTGCAACAGTTGGTGACGGGCTTGTATCACAGATTCCCTCACTTCTGATTTCAACAGCAATGGGTATGATTGTTACACGCTCAGCATCAGAATCAAGCCTTAACACTGATTTAAGAAATCAGCTTACATCACAGCCTTTGGTTCTTATACTTGCTGGTGCTGTGGTATTAGCAATGGTGCTTATTCCTGGATTTCCTGTTATTCCGCTTATTATGATGGGTGGAATCCTTATCTTCCTTGGCGTTACAATACAGCGTAACAACAAGCTTGCTGCCGAGCAGGCACAGATTGCAGAGATTACCGATAATCAGGCAGCGCTGACAGAAATGGAATACTATAAGGATATTGACAATGTTTATAGTCTTTTGAATGTTGAACCTATTGAAATGGATTTTGGTTACAGCCTTATTCCACTTGCTGATGAAGCAAGCGGGGGGACTTTTATTGAAAGAGTTGTAATATTCAGGAAGCAGTTTGCTCTTGAAATGGGTATGGTTTTCCCCTCTATCAGAATGAGGGATAACCAGAATATTAATCCTAATCAATATCTGATAAAAATAAAGGGCGAGGAAGTAGCAAGGGCTGAAATACTTGTTGACCACTTTCTTGCACTTGACAGTGGCAAGGTTGAGGAAGAAATTGACGGCATAGATACCATCGAGCCGGCATTTAAAATACCTGCAAAATGGATAAGCAGCGACAAAAAGGTTGCGGCTGATTTGGCAGGATACACATTGATAGACCCTACCTCTGTTATGATTACTCATTTATCTGAGGTTGTTAAAGCACACGCTAACGAGCTTTTGAGCAGGCAGGATGTTAAAACAATGCTTGACAAAGTAAAGCAGACAAATCCGACTGTTGTTGATGATGTTGTACCAAATCCTGTAAGCGTCGCTTATCTTCAAAGAGTTCTTGGGATGCTTTTAAAGGAAGGGGTTCCGATAAGGGACTTACCCACAATTCTTGAAACGCTTGGCGATTATTCACACACGCTTAAAGATATAGATATCACTGTTGAATATGTAAGGCAGGCACTGAAAAGGACGATAACCCGCAAATTCTCAGATGCGGGGCAAATGAGGGTGTTTACCCTTGACAGCCAGCTTGAAAACGCAATTGTGGCAGCAGTCAAAAAATCTGATCAAGGCTCGTATCTGGCAATGGACCCAGACAACATCCAGCGCATTGTTTCAGCTTTTACCACTGAGGTTGACAAGGTTAGGGATGTTATTCCTTCCCCGATAGTTTTATCATCACCGATTGTCAGAACATATTTTAAAAAGCTGATAGACCAGTTCGTGCCAAATGTTACTGTATTGTCTTATAACGAAATTGACAATTCCGTTCAGATACAGGCTATCGGTAATATTAAAATAAATTCAGCCGAAACGGCGTAGAATATTTTTAAAGCAAGAGAGGTGGGATTATGCCAGCAGATACTATAAAAACAGATTTGCTTATTGAAAGATACAAGCACACTGGCGATATTGCAGTAAGAAACCAGATTGTAATGCAGTATTCAAGCCTTGTGAGATATATTGCTATTTCAATGAAGAATGTGTATATGAAGTATGCTGAGGTTGAAGACATTATCAACGAATGTATTATCTCGCTTATTTATGCAATAGATACCTTTGAGCCGGATAAAAATGTAAAGTTTGAAACCTATGCCTCAATAAGAATACGAGGCTCGGTAATTGATTTTATCAGGAAGCAGGATTTTATCCCGAGAAATATAAGGAAGTTCACAAAAGACCTTGAAGTTGCATTTGCACAGCTTTATGCTGAGCAAAAGCGCGAGCCTTCAACACAAGAGCTGGCAGAAAAGCTTGGCTTGCCAGAGGATAAGTTCAGAAAACTGCTTGGTGATTCGGCAAGTGCGGCTACCTTATCTTTTGAAGAACTTTTGTATGAGAATAATTTTGAAATAAAAGATAATCAGGACGATGAGTTCTGGGAAGCAGAAAAAGGGGTTTTTAAAAACGAGCTTACAGCTGAGCTTGCAAAAGCCATAAACAGCTTAAAGGATAAAGAAAAAACAGTTATATCGCTATATTATTATGAAAAATTAAAGTTTTCTGAAATTGCAAAGGTATTAGAGGTTACAGAATCAAGGGTTTGTCAGATACACTCAAAAGCAGTTTTAAAGCTAAGGTTTTATCTGAGCGATTATTTAAAATAGAAAGGAAGAGGTTTATGTTAAGGGGATTTTACATTGCGTCAAACGGGCTTATAAATCAACAAAAAATAATCAATACTATCTCAAATAATGTAGCCAATTCACAGACACCGGGCTATAAATCGGATACGTCTGTAATGAATACATTCAAAAAGGAGCTTTTGATTTTAGCCGGCGACAAAAAAAATCAAACAGGGTCAATCGAATATAAGTATGCCGAGCAATCATTTACAAGC
>QKDG01000065.1 GCA_003246805.1 Clostridia bacterium
ATTACATTAAACACAAACTCGCGAACTTCCATATGAAGTGGATGCACAAGATAATCCTGCAAAGCCTTGTCACTTTTAAAAGCCTGATTTAAGCATAAATCATAAAACTGCTTTTCTTTATTATAGTTCATTCCCGTTTCAACAGAAACCACCCCTGGTATTTTTGCACTTATATCCTTGAATTTATCTGCCAGCATCTTTGCATTTTCAATGCCTGTTCTGCCTTCTGCTTCTTCTTTCATCTTAAAGAAAACAACATGTTTAATCATAAGTCAATCTCCTTATTTATTCACAACATTAACACTTTTGCCGGCTATGAACTGTGCTAAATTATCAACAGCAATATTCATAAGGCGTGCTCTTGATTCAAGAGGAGCCCATGCAATATGTGGGGTAATAATACAGTTCTTTGCGTTTAATAACGGATTGTCGCTCTTGATTGGCTCGGTAGAAACTACATCAACTGCCGCACCGCTCACTTTGCCACTGTTTAAAGCATCAGCTAAATCCTGCTCATTAATAAGCGGACCCCTTGATGTGTTGATAATTTTAACTCCGTTTTTCATCTTTGCAATTGTATCCTTGTTGATTATCCCCTGAGTAGATGGAAACAACGGACAATGCAATGATATAACATCAGATTTCTCAAGCAGTTCATCAAGTGAGGTGTATTTCAATGTATCACTTTCCAAATCCTTGTTCTGGTATTCATCAAATGCAAGTACATTCATTCCAAAGCCCTGTGCAGCTTTTGCAGCCGCCTGGCCTATTCTTCCGAATCCGATAATACCCATTGTTTTGCCGGCAAGCTCTATAAGCGGATAATTCCAAAAGCAAAAATCAGGGCTGATTTCCCACTTTCCTTGTTTTACGAATTCACTATGTGCCCATACGTGATGACACATTTCTAAAAGAAGTGCCATTACAAACTGTCCAACCGCAGAAGTGCCATAAGTTGGGATATTGCATACAGGTATTCCCTTTGCCTTTGCTGCTTCAGTGTCAACAATGTTATACCCTGTTGCAAGCACGCCAACAAAATTAATCCCTGGGCAGGCATCAAAAACTTCTTTTGAAAGCGGGGTTTTATTTGTGTAGACAATTTCAGCATCTGAAATGCGTTCTGTAATCTTATCGGCAGGGGTTCTGTCATACACAGTTAGTTCACCATATTTTTTAAAAGCATCCCAGCTTAAATCACCTGGATTTAAAGTATATCCATCAAGTACTACTATTTTCATTTTTTCCCTTACCTTTCTTATCATATAGCAATACATAAAGTTGTAGTGCCACTTTTTAAGGTGGCACTCAGCGGATTTCCGCCTAAACCTTATGCAGGGATATGAATAAAGAGATTTTATTTTAAAAGGTTTTTAGCAATTTCTACAATATTTTCAACAGTGATGCCATTCTTTTCAAGAAGCCTCTCATAAGGAGCTGATTCACCGAATTTGTCCTGTATTCCTACTCTCTTGACAATGCCTTTTCCCATTTCTGCCGAAATTTCGCATACAGCACTGCCAAGACCGTTTATGATATTGTGGTCTTCAACAGTAATAATATTTCCAGTTTTTTCAATTGACTCTTTTACAGCATCAACGTCGATTGGTTTTATGGTATGCATATCAAGGAAACGAACAGATATACCTGATTCTTCAAGCTTATCAACTGCTTTATAAGCAACACTTAAAATGTCACCGTTTGCAATAATTGTAATGTCTGCGCCATCTTTTATAAGTTTAGCTTTTCCTATTTCGAATTCTTCATTCTCATCATAAATAAAAGGAATAGCGTCACGAGTAAATCTGAGATACACTGGCCCATCCCATTTTGCTGCTGCTCTGACAAGCTTTTTTGTAGAATAGAAATCCCCGCCCATAATGACAGTCATGTTAGGAATTGTCCTGAGTATACCCATGTCTTCAATTCCCTGATGGCTTGCGCCATCATTTGCAGGGGTAAGCCCACCGTGAGAGCAAGCTATTTTAACATTTAATTTAGGATAGCAAGCCTCTTGCCTGATTTGCTCTGACATTCTCATACTGCCAAATACTGCGTAGGTTGTAACAAACGGAATCTTCCCGCATGTTGCAAGCCCGGCGGCGACACCACAAGCATTTTGTTCAGCAATACCAACATTTATATGCTGGTTTGGAAGTTCAGCCGCAAAACCAAGGGTTTTGCATGATTTTCCGATATCACAGTCAACAACGTAAATATCCGGATTTTCCTTTCCAAGTGCTAATATTTCTTCACCATAGGCATCACGAGTTGGAAGCCCTTTGTTTTCCTTAAACATTAGAATCCCCCCTCAACATCTTTAATTGCCTGTTCAAATTGCTCATCATTAGGTGCCATACCATGCCATGCAACCACGTTTTCCATAAACGAAACGCCCTTGCCCTTAACAGTTTTAGCAACAATACAATGTGGCTTTTTATTGTTTTTGCCACGAATATTATCAAGTGCTTCAACAATTTCTTCCATTTTATGGCCATCAATGCTCTGTACTTCACAGCCAAACGCATCAAATTTCTTTGCCAAATCACCTGTCGGCATAATATCACAGCAGCAACCATCATTTTGAAGACCATTGTTATCTACAATAATAACAAGATTGTCAAGCTCGTATTTTACAGCAGTCTGTACTGCTTCCCAAATCTGGCCTTCGTTTGACTCACCGTCACCAACAAGAACAAACACACGATAACTCTTGTTATCTCTTTTTGCTCTGAGTGCCATACCAACAGCTGTTGAAAGCCCCTGCCCAAGAGAACCTGTACTGATATCTACGCCAGGGCATCTTTTCATATCAGGGTGCCCTTGAAGTATTGAACCTTCTTTTCTTAGAGTTTTTAAAACTTGCGTATCAAAGTAACCTCTTAAGCTCAGGCAAGTGTATAACACAGGGCAAACATGACCTTTAGACAAGACAAATCTGTCTCTGTCATCCCATTTAGGGTTTTCAGGGTCTAAATTCATTTCCCTGAAGTAAACAGCAGTCATTAAATCAGTAGCAGAAAGTGAACCACCTGGATGACCAGATTGTGCAGTATGAATCATATCAAGAAGTGTTTTTCTTACTACCTTAGCTTGAGCTTTGAGCTCATCCACAGTAATTTGAGAATTCATAGATTATTTCCTTTCATAAATCATGCAGAGAGAATAGAATTATTCGCCCATTAAAATCTTCTTGGCGTGGTCAAATCCACTAACACCAATTTTGAACAAAGGTACTCCACAATCTTCATGCTTTAAAAGGCTCATTGAAATCTGTGCAAAGCAAATAATGTCAACCTCTTTTGCAAGAGAATACAAAGCTTCACAAACCATTTCATCATGCTTTGCTCTGTCCCCTGCGCAAAGAACATCAAATGCACCGTCTGCAACCTTTGATACAATTTCAATTTCTTTGCCAACTGCTTCAGCTTCTTCCTTCAAAAGCCTTATTGTTGCAATAGGGCTTGTGGGAAGTGTAGCAAGAACACCAATTTTTTTGCCTGCAGCAACAGCCGCCTTTGCATTTGGTTCATCAATATTGAACACTGGAATTGAAGTAATCGGGCGAAGATATTTTGCACCGGCATTTACCGAAGTACAAGTAACCATAGCGCAATCACAGCCTACAGCAGCTGCATTTTCAACATAAGAATATATTCTTCTCATAATTGCAGAAGTACATTGGCCTGCTGAAAGAGCTTCCTTTAAAAGCGTGTCGTCAACAAAATTAACAACTTCAATATCAGGGTTAGCCTCAGCAAATGGCTTGCCAAACGGGTCATAAATAATCTCTTTGAAATTAGCAATTGTATGAATTAGTGCAAGTTTTTTTCCCATTTTTATCACCTTTCTTCCGGCAAAGTGTAATTTTATTGTTCTCTTTTATCTGCCGGCAATTAAAGAGACTTTATAAAAATGTTTGCGTTTATGCTGGAGTATGATCATTTGCAACAGGCTTTTTCTTCTTGAAAACGAATGATCTTAAAATTGTTATAACAATAATTACAAAGAATATCAAAGATATAGGACGTGTTACAAATACGCTTACGTCACCACTGCTTACAATCAATGCTCTTCTGAAGTTTTCATCAATCATTTTACCTAAAATCAAGCCAAGTACAATTGGTGCAGGTGAATATCCCATTTTGTCAAGAAAATATCCTAAAACACCGAATACAAATACAATTGCAATGTCAAAGGAACGCATATTGATTGCATATGCACCAACTACTGATAAAATTGATATTACCGGCATCAGATAAACTGTTGGCACCTTTAATATTTTTGACATTGGTTTAGCAATAACCTGGCCTACCAGCCACAAAGCTATAACAGCAAGCAAAATCAAAGCAGCAATATAGAAAATAAAGGTTGGGTTATCTCTCATAATCATTGGACCTGGCTTGATGTTGTGAATCATAAATGCGCCAAGCAGAACTGCTGCCGGTGGTGAGCCTGGTACTGCAAGTGTCAGCAATGGAATTGTTGCACCACCAATTGCTGCATTGTTACCAACTTCAGGTGCGATGATTCCTTCCAATGAGCCTTTTCCGTATTTTTCAGGATGCTTTGAAGATTTTTTAGCAGCGTCATATGAAACCCAAGCTGCAACGTCTTCACCAACACCAGGAAGTGCACCTATACCAAGGCCTATAAGTGATGATTGTATAATAACTCTTATATTCTTGATAAGCTCCCTGAAAATCTTAATCTTTTCAGTTTTAACTTCTGATTTGACCTTAGCTACTTCTACCTTTTCCTGTGATCTTCTGAATGCTTTAATAACCTCAGGAATAGCATAGAAACCAATCATTGCGGCTATCATATCAACACCACCCATCAGCGGTGTCATTCCAAGGTCAAAACGTGATGCACCGTGAAGTTTATCCATACCAACACATGAAAGAAGCAAGCCTAAAAGTCCACCTATCCACCCTTTTATGGTAAGGTCAGAAGTTACAATTGTTCCACAAATCAGAACACCGAATAATGCAAGCATAAAGTATTCAGCTGACTGGAATTTCAATGCGATTGTTGTTAAAGGTGGTGCTATTACTGCAAGTGCGATAACACCAACTAATGTACCAAAAATTGAGGCTGCTCGTGTCAGCTTGATTGCTGATTCAGCTTTGCCCTCAAGCGCAAGAGGATGCCCTTCAAGAGCAGTCGCGGCAGCTGATGCTGTGCCAGGTATATTAAGCAGAATTGCCGAGATACTTCCGCCATAAATACCACCAACATAAATACCCATCAGAATAGCAAATGTGTATTCAATCGGCAGAGAATATGTCAAGCCCGTTAGCAAAGCAATACCCATTGTTGCCGTCAAGCCCGGTAATGCACCAATAATTACACCAAGTGTAGTAGCAAGAAGCATTACGATGATTACTTTTATGTCCATAAGACCAATAAACTGTTGTATTAATTCAACTAACCCCATAATGCACCCCCTATGGTAATAATATCTTTGCTACAACGCCAAAGCTTATGGTTACAAACCCTGAAGCACATGCTGCAACAATTAAAGATGTTATTATCTTCTTTTTTGTTTTTTCATTGAAAATTATAATAAATACAGATAAGTATATAAACGTCGCTATCAAAAATGGAAGCCCCTGAAAACGCGGGATAAAATTCAAATATTTTCTGGATATAGGCAACATGATAAATAAGTATATCGCCAACAGACCAATAACGATTGAAGCCGTGTGAAATTCTTTATTTTTAAATAAAGCCAAAATCTTTTCTTTTTTGAAAAAGTCGAATCTTGCACCTTGCTTAATTGCTGTTATTAACAAAACTATTGAACATACCAATAAAAAGAACGAAAAAATCAACGGAATTAAACCAGGAGATTTGAACCACTCAGAAAGATTCCTGTCTATCTCCTCCTGTGTGATTATATCCCAATCCTTAGAAAAAGGATTTGAGAATAATAAAATGGATTTTACACCAAACCATATTGAAACAAGCATTAATATAATGCTGAAAATTAAATCAGCTCGCCTTAGCGTTTCCTTCTTCAAGATGAATCCTCCTAAAATTGTAATTATGAAGAGAGATTATCTCTCTTCATATTTACATTGATTAAATGATTATGGCTTTGCAATACCGTAGTCTTCCGGGCTGAATTTTGTCTGTCCCATATCATATAGGATCCAGCAAAGCTTGCTTTCTTGTTCCTCAGCCATTTTCTGTGCGTCTTCGCCTGTTTTATTAAAGATAGTAGCAACGTTGCTTTCAGCAAAAGCCTTCATTTCATCTGATTCCATAGCTTTTTTGAATGCAACAGTCAGCTTTTCAACGATAGCTGCATCAGTATCCTTAGGAACCATAAATCCAAGGAATTGTTGAAGAGGCAAATATTGTTCTAGTTCTGGAACAACTGATGTAACAGCAGGAACCTTACCGAAGTTTGGGAAGTCATAGTCAACTTTATCCATAACTGCTACTGGAATTAAATCGCCTGATTTAATGTATTCATTCAATTCACCAGCCGAAGCAACAACTGCATCAGTTTCGCCAGAGAAACAGCCCTTGATAGCAGTACCTGAACCATCATAAGCTACCCATTTAAATGGAACGTTTGCATATGAATCAAACAGTTTTGCCTGTGCAAACCATAGGCCACCCTGTGTTCCTGCGATTGAAAGTGATTGAGGGTTCGCTTTAAGTGCTTTAACAATTGATTGCAAATCTTTAGCTGCTGAATTCTTGTTTACAGCCAAGATACCAGGTGAGCCAGCAGCAATGAAATATGTCCAGTCTTTTGATGTCTGCTTCAGCCCTGTCTGAACCGGGATTGTTAATGTAGTTTCTGATGTACCGATTAGAGTATAACCATCGTGAGCTGCTTCCCAACCATAATTAACACCGATTGAACCAGCACTACCACCAGTCATGTTAGAAGAAGTTATCGTTGTATTAAGCTCTTTGCCCATTGCGCTCATTATCGCTCTGTTCCAAACGTCAGTTCCGCCACCTGCACCGAATGGAATTACATTGTTAATTGCACGTGATGGATAAGTATCACCTGCTGAACCTGTTTCTCCGCATGCAACAAATGTGCTTGTCATTAACACTGTTGCAGCTACTAATGCCAAGATTTTTTTCATTAGAAATCCTCCTCATAAAAAACTATATTTATTTAATGCATTTCTTTGAAAAAAGAAGAATGCAAAAAATCTGAAATAGAAAAATAATAACAA
>QKDG01000133.1 GCA_003246805.1 Clostridia bacterium
CACGCAAAGAAAATCAAAAAAGTTTATGACCTTGCTGCTAAAACAGGCGTTCCAGTTGTTGGTATATATGATTCGTTCGGCGCTGTGATTACAGATGGTATAAAAGCTTTGTCTGCCTATGGTGAGCTTTTGATGTGGGTATCAAATTTGTCAGGTGTTGTTCCACAGATTTCAGTAATTGCCGGAACCTGTGCGTCATCTTCTGCAATGCTTGCAACATCAGCTGATTTTGTTGTTATGGCAAAGGATGCTGAACTTTTTATTACTCCAAACAGCAAGGAAAGTGTTAAAAGCTACTCCGAAAATTCAGCAAAATGCGGCACAGCAAGCATTGTATGTGAAGATGACAAGGAAGCTGTTGAAATGGCAAAAACATTGATTTCAAAGCTACCTATGAACAACCTTTCCGCTCTTCCTGTATATGAGTTCGAAGCACCTGATTGTGAAATGAAAGCAGATGCTGACTCAATGGTTAATGCAATTGCTGATACTGGCAGTGTTGTAGAGCTTTATGCTGATTTTGGAACAGCAGCATATACAGCACTTGCATCAGTTCAGGGCTCAACAGTTGGCTTTTGTGCAACAAATAAAGCTGACAATAAGCTTACAGCAGATGATTGCTCTAAGCTTTCCCGTTTTGTAAGAACCTGTGATGCTTTTGCTATTCCGGTTATTACATTGGTTGACACACAAGGTTTTGATGTTTCTGATAAAACTGAGGCAAATGGCAGCCTAAGAGACATGGCTAAGCTTGCTCATTCTTATGCAGAAGCAACAACAGCAAAAATTTCAGTAATAGTAGGCAATGCTTTTGGCCCTGCATACATAGCGTTGGCAGGAAAAGGTGCAAATGCTGATTTGACATATGCATATCCCAATGCTGTTATTTCTGCTCTTGCCCCTGAGACAGCTGTTGAGTTTTTAATGCACGACGAGCTTAAAGGTTCAGCTGACGTTAACCAGAAGAGAAAAGAGCTTGCTGATAAATATTCAGCAGAAGAAGCATCTGCTTTTAAAGCAGCTGAAGAAAACTGCATTGATGGCATTATCAATCCATTAGAAACAAGGGAAGTTATTGCAACAGCGCTTGATATTCTCTCAGGAAAGAGAATTTCAAGAATGCCTAAAAAGCACAGCAATATGCCTTTATAATATTGATTTATTTTGAATGGAGGATTTATCATGAAAAGATATAACATTACAGTAAACGGAAGAACATATGATGTAGCAGTTGAAGAAGCAGGACAGGGCTCTGCTCCTGTATCGGCACCAGTAGCAGCTACTCCGGTAGCAGCACCAACAGCAGCTCCTGCTCCGTCAGTAGAAGGAACAGCAATTAACTCACCAATGCCTGGAACAGTGCTTGACGTTAAGGTTAAGGTTGGCGATACTGTTGAAAACGGTACTCCTATTATCGTACTTGAAGCTATGAAGATGGAAAACGATGTTGTAGCAACAAAGGCAGGGAAAATTGCAAGCATAAATGTTAAAAAGGGCGATTCATTAGAGTCAGGTGCACTTATTGCAGTAATTCAATAATAACGAAAGGCGGATATAAAAATGGGAAAAATTAAAATAACCGAAACCGTCTTGCGTGATGCTCACCAGTCACTTATAGCAACTCGTATGACGATGGATGAAATGCTTCCTATTCTACCTGCTATGGATAAAGTCGGCTTTTATTCAGTTGAAGCATGGGGTGGAGCAACATTTGATGCATGTCTTCGTTTTTTGAATGAAGACCCATGGGAAAGATTACGTACACTTAAAAAGAACTTGCCTAACACAAAAATTCAGATGCTTTTCAGGGGCCAGAATATGCTCGGCTATCGTCATTATGCTGATGATGTTCTTGAATATTTTGTTCAGAAATCTGTTTCAAACGGTGTTGACATAATAAGAATTTTTGATGCACTAAACGATATAAGAAACCTTGAAACAGCTATCAAAGCTGCAAAAAAAGAGGGTGCTGATACTCAGGTTGCTATTTCATACACTCTTGGTGAAACTTTTACTGATGAGTATTACATGAATTATGCAAAGCAGATAAGGGATGCAGGCGCTGATTCAATCTGTATAAAAGATATGGCTGCATTGCTTACACCATACAACACAGAAAAGCTTGTTAAAAACATAAAATCTGTTGTTGACCTTCCAATTCAGCTACACACACACTATACCTCAGGGCTTGCTTCAATGTGCTTGTTAAAAGGTATCGAGGCTGGTGCAGATATTATCGATACAGCTATGTCACCTCTTGCACTTGGAACATCTCATGCTCCTACTGAATCAATGGTTGCAGCTTTGGCTGGAACAGAATACGATACAGGTATAAATCTTGAAGGCTTGACAGAAATAAGAGATTATTTCATGAAGTTGAGGAAGAAATATATCGACAGTGGATTGCTTGACCCATCAATGCTTGCAACAGATGCCAAGGCTCTTATTTATCAGGTTCCTGGCGGAATGCTTTCAAACCTTCTTTCACAGCTTAAACAGGCTGGCAAGGTTGATAAATTTACTGAGGTTTTGCAGGAAGTTCCAAGAGTTCGTGCTGATTCAGGAATGCCTCCTCTTGTTACTCCTACATCACAGATTGTAGGAACACAGGCTGTGTTCAACGTTATCACAGGTGAGAGATACAAGACAGTTACAAAGGAATTCAAGGGCGTTGTTCGTGGCGAATACGGAAAAACTCCGGCTCCTATCGACCCTGAATTCAGGAAGAAAATTATCGGCGATGAAGAACCAATTGATTGCCGTCCTGCTGATTTATTAAAGCCTGAGCTTGATAAGCTTAAAGCTGAATGTGCAGAATGGGTTGAACAAGAGGAAGATGTATTGAGCTACGCACAGTTCGGCCAGGTTGCTACTAAATTCTTTGAAGCAAGAAGAAATAAAAAGTACAACATTGACGGTGCTCATTCAAATTCAGAAACTAAGGTTCATCCGGTTTAATGATACCAATAAAGGCGGCTGTTCAGAGTGTTGAAAAACTATGATTTTTGATGCGAAGGGGTGTGCGGGCGACTGCAAAGCCCCCGCAAATACGTTCTTAAATTTTTAATATAATTGTAGAAAAGGACTTTTTCTACAAACTGACAGCTGCCAAAAGGCAGCTGTTTTCTTGTTTTATAACTCTATAAGCAAAGTCATGTTTAATTTGTTGCAAACTTTTTTGATATGTGTTATAATTACACAATAGATTTTTAATTATTAAGTTTGATATAAAAACTGTTTGATTTATTGTTCTGGTTGGCTGGAATAAATTTCTTTATAAAAAAGAGGATTACTATGCTTGACAATATTTATGCACCTTTCCCTTTTGGATTTCATTTGTTTTTTTGCCTTTTTTCAACCTTTTTCTTATTCATTCAATATCATCGAAAAAAGCAGGGTCAATACATTGTGTTGTTTTTAGGGATAATAGCAACTTTTATCACACAATTGACACAAGAAGAATATATAATTGTAATGCTGGGGATTTTTGAGATTTTCTGCGTTATTTCTATTTTTACCTTTTCTGTTTATTATTCAATAAAGGCAAAAAAACTAAAAGCCGCAGAAATTTATACAAATGCTGGCTCTGATTCAATTAAACCTGACACAGATGATAATACTTAAACTCAAGGGGCTAGTTTATGAAGCTTGTTATTCTTGATTCTGATACTCTTTCTGTCGGAGATATTGATTTTAACGGATTTAAAAGTCTTGGTGAATTTAGTATTTATGGCTATACCCGTGAGGATGAAACAATCAGCCGTATCAATTCAGCTGAGGCAGTTTTCTGCACGCGTACACCTATCACAGCAGAAGTAATAGCTGCCTGCCCCAACTTAAAATATATCGGGCTGTTTTCAACCGGTTTCAACAGTGTTGATATTAAGGCTGCAAGCGAAAGAAACATTGTTGTTACAAATGCACCTGAATATTCTACTAATGCTGTTGCACAGCATGTATTTTCATTTATACTTGACCATTATTGCAGAATGCGTGAGTATGCGTGCAGTGTCCGTAACGGTGACTGGATTAACTCAAAGCTTTTTTCATATTTCAACATCCCCACGCAAGAACTTTATGGGCAGACATTAGGGATAATTGGCTTTGGCAGCATTGGCAAAAAGGTTGCGCATATTGCAGATGCTTTTGGAATGAAGGTTGTTGCTCATACCCGTACTGTACCCTTGGGTTGCGATTTTGTTGAATTTATTTCTCTTGATGAGGTTTTTAAAAGAGCAGATGTTATAACACTACATTGCCCTTTAAATGAGCAGACACGTGGGCTTATTTCTTATAGCAGGCTTTTGAAAATGAAGAAAAGTGCTGTTTTAGTAAATACCGCAAGGGGTGGCCTGGTTATCGAAAAAGACCTTGCGCATGCTCTTCTCAATAATGTCATATCAAAGGCATATCTTGATGTTTTAGAGGATGAGCCTATGAGTGAAAATAATTCACTCATCAAGCTTAACAACTGTGTTATTACACCACATGTTGCTTGGGCACCTTATGTTACAAGGCAAAGGCTTGTTGATCTTGTAAGAAATAATTTTTCTGCGTATCTTAATAATAAAACTCAAAACGTAGTTAGTAAAGGATGTTTATAAATGAAGAAGATTTCACAGCGTAAGCGAATTGTTGTCAAGGTTGGAACATCAACACTCACTCATTCAACAGGAATGATTAATATAAGGAAGCTTGAACATCTTGTTAAAGTTCTGTCTGATTTAAAAAATTCTGGTAAAGAGGTTTTACTGGTCACTTCGGGTGCTATCGGTGTCGGCTGCGGGAAGCTTGGGATTAATACTCGCCCATGTGATACCCCTTCAAAACAGGCAGTTGCAGCAATAGGGCAATGTGAGCTTATGTATTTTTACGATAAAAAGTTTGCAGAATACAATCATACAGTTGCACAGGTTCTTCTAACAAAGGATATTGTACAGGATGATATAAGAAAAACCAATTGCCAGAACACATTTGTCAAGCTTTTGTCACTTGGAGTTATCCCTATCATCAATGAAAACGATACTATCTCTGTTGAGGAAATTGAGTTTGGTGACAATGATACATTATCAGCTGTTGTTGCTACATTAGTCGATGCTGATTTTTTAGTTATTTTATCGGATATTGACGGGCTTTTTGATAAAAACCCAAGCTTATATCCTGATGCAAAGCTTATTCCGAAGGTTAATGCTATTGATGATTACATAATTTCTCTTGCAGATGGCTCAGGCTCAAAGCATGGAACAGGTGGAATGATAACAAAAATACATGCTGCTCAGATAGCCAATAGCGCAAAAATTGACATGGCTATTATTAACGGGAAAGACCCTGATATTTTATATGATTTGTTTGAGGATAAAGAAGTTGGAACGCTATTTTTATCTAATGAATAGGAGGTAGTGCTGTGAGTTATATTGAAGATTTAGGAATAAAGGCAAAGGCAGCAAAAGAATCAATTGCGACTGCACCGACAAACCTTAAAAATGCTGCGTTGATATCTATTGCAGATGAATTGCTTGCCTCTATAAAATCAATAATCAACGCTAATTCGGATGACCTAAACAACGCAAGAACCAATGGAATGTCACAGTCAATGCAGGACAGGTTGATGCTTGATGAAAAACGTATAAGGAATATGGCTAATGCTGTTATGGCGTTGACAAAGCTTGATGATCCGGTTGGTGTGATTGATAGCGGAACAGTCCGACCTAATGGCTTGAAAATAGTTAAAACTCGTGTTCCTCTTGGAGTTGTCGGAATTATTTTTGAATCACGCCCAAATGTTACCGTTGATTCTGGTGCTTTGTGCTTAAAGGCAGGGAATGCGGTTATTCTGCGTGGTGGAAAGGAAGCCATAAATTCAAATATCTGCCTCGTAAACATAATGAGAACAGCAATTGAAAAAGCAGGGCTTTCACCTGACTGTATCCAGCTTGTTGAAGATGTTTCTCGCGAAACAGCTACATTAATGATGAAATGCAACGAATATATAGATGTGTTGATTCCCCGTGGTGGTGCAGGCCTTATAAAGGCGGTTATCGAAAACGCTACTGTTCCTGTAATTGAAACCGGAACAGGCAACTGCCACATTTATGTTGATTCTTCTGCCGATATTAAAATGGCTGTGGATATAGTCGACAACGCTAAAACCTCACGACCTTCTGTGTGCAATGCTGCTGAAACCTGCCTTGTTCATAAGGATATAGCCGAAGAATTTCTATATAAGCTGAAGAGAAGGCTCGACCAGCATAATGTTGAAATCAGAGGCTGCAATATCACAAAAATGATTCTTGGAGATGAGGTTGTTGCTGCAACCGAAAAAGATTATGCCACCGAATTTCTTGACTACATCATATCAATTAAGGTTGTTGATGATATTGCTGAGGCTATCGGGCATATTCAAAAATACACAACAGGGCATTCTGAATGTATTGTAACCTCGAGCCTGCTTAGTGCAGAAGAATTTCAAAAAAGAATTGATGCCGCTGCTGTTTATGTAAATGCTTCAACAAGGTTTACAGACGGTGAAGAATTCGGACTTGGTGCTGAAATAGGTATTTCGACACAGAAGCTTCACGCAAGAGGCCCGATGGGATTGCGTGAACTGACAAGTATCAAATACCTCATAAACGGGAACGGTCAGATTCGTTAGGAGTTGAAAAATGATTAATAAACCAAAGTATATCCCTGCTCCTACCGCAGATGATTTGGAGCGTATGGAAAACGGCGAAAGCTTTGCTGATATAACAGCAGGACCTATTGAAAAGATTATTAAAGAAGCCCTTGGTGAGGATGTTGAAGAAATAGAAGAGCTTACCGAAGCACAAGCTATTGAGCCACCAAAGAAAAAACGAAAATCTAAAAAGAGAGCTCTATACCTTTATATCGGGATATTTGTAACGGTAATGTCACTTATAGGAATGGTGTTTTCTGTTAATTTCATAGCATCAGGAATAAAAAGTATTACTGACAATACTGCACAGAAAAACTATTTTTCAAGATACATTTATCCGCTTGTTATTGTTGATGTTCCTGAATATACTGAGGATTCAAAGCTGCCAGCAGAGCTTATGCTAAGAACTGCTGCATGGGATATAATCATCAACTATGATGGCTCAAAGTATGAAAATAA
>QKDG01000001.1 GCA_003246805.1 Clostridia bacterium
GTTATTGAAAATACTTTGACTAATCAGCTGATTAATTTTCGATTACAGGATACCGATGGCGAGGATATAATATCCTCTGTATCGTCAAAATACTTAGATGAAAACAGCATGAAAGAGCTTATCGGGCAATCAATTGAAAATCAGCTTGAAAATTATAAAGGAAGAAAGTATTTTATATCAGCTTATACAATTCCTGATTATAATTGGAAGCTAATCGGCGTAACAGATTTGGACGTTTTCAATTTAGAGTTTACTAATATTTTTTATCTGGTTATTGTTATTGCATTGGCTGTGGTTTTTTTAGAAATGGTTTTATCCAACTATTTGTCAAAAATTATTACTGCTCCACTTAAAAAGCTAAAAACCGGGGCAGAAGAAATAGCCGGCGGTAATATGAAAATGCGCCTTAATTTTAAAAACGAGGATGAAATAGGGCAGTTGGGCAAAAGCTTTAATTATATGACTGAGCAGGTGCAGGAGCTCATTGTAAAGGTTGATTATGAAGCAAGAAAAAAGCAGGAATATGAGCTTTATCTTTTGCAGGAGCAGGTTAAGCCTCACTTTTTGTATAATTGCCTTGATATAATCATCAAGCTTTCGGAAATGAACCGAAATAGAGAGGCAAGGCGAGCAGCACGCAGGCTTGCTGATTATTACCGTAACTCGCTTTCTGACAGTAAAAAAATTATAAATATAGGAAAAGAAATAAAAATTGTTGAGGATTATCTTGAATTACAGCTTATCCGTTATGATAATTTATTTACCTATGAGGTTGATGTTCAAGAAGATATAAAACAAATGCTTATCCCAAAGCTGACTTTACAGCCTTTGGTAGAAAATGCAATTTATCATGGGCTGAAATATAAAAACTCAACTGGGAAGCTGATAATAACAGGGGAAAGAACAGAAAAAGGCATAATTTTATCGGTGGCGGATAATGGCATTGGTATGAAGAAAGAAGAAATGGATATGTTGTTTACAAATGACCCTGAGGGGCATTTTGGCGTGTATAGTGTGAATCACCGAATAAAGCTATTTTTTGGTGAACAATATGGCATTGTAATTAATAGTGAGCAGGGTCAGGGCACCAGGGTTGATATAATTCTTCCTCCTGTCGCTGATGATTATTAAACAGCAGTAGTTTATGAAAAGCAATTAGAATAACATGAAGATACTCTTATTAATCGCGAAAAATATATTCATACAGGTAAATTTTCAGCAAGGAGGATATTATGATTAAAATAATGATTGTGGATGATATGCCGGTATACAGGGATTATCTGAAAAATTTTATTGATTGGAATTCCTATGGATTTGAGATTTGCTGTGAGGCAAAGGACGGCAAAGAGGCTATTGAGCTTTATGATTTATTTTTGCCGGATATTGTTCTTACCGACATTGTTATGCCTTATATGGATGGCTTGGAATTTTCAGAAACCTTGCTGAAGAATAACCCCGATGTGTCGATTATTCTCATTACAGGAAACAGTGAATTTGAATATGCAAGAAAAGCACTTAAAATGGGGGTATGTGATTATATCGTAAAGCCCTTTGAAAAGGAAGAGCTAATTATTGCTCTATTAAAATTGCAGGATAATATCAATAAGGTTCTTGAACTTCAAAACGAGCAGGACGAGTTTATGGAAGAAAGAAGAGAACAGCAGCTGCGCCAGCTTGTTTATACTAAAAATGCTTATGAAGAATTGATTTATGAGGATTTGCACCCTTTCAGCTATTCGTTTTTCCTTATCGTAACAGTGCGAATCAATCTGTATGAGAACAAGGTTGAACCAGAGGAAATATTGAAATGGAAACAGATTTTATCAGCAATGCTTGATAAAATGATAGAAATAAATGGCGAAAAAGAAATTTTCCATGATTATGAAGGCAATATTGTAACAATTCTCAACTTTAAGGACAAGCAGTCTATGGAGAAATATGAACGATACGAATTTGAAGATATCAGCAAGCTGGCAAAAGAGCATATCGGTTTTGAAATTTCGGTTGGGATAAGTGATTATTGTTATAGCACTAAGCATCTGAGTAACGCGTATTTTCAAACAATTCAGGCATTAAGCAACTCTTATGCTGAGCATCAATCAAAAATATATGATTATAAAAGCATTAACCCTGACGGAAGAAGTGAGTTTTACTCATGGGATTTGATAGATGAGATTAATAAAAGCCTTGAAATTCTTAGCTATGAGAGAATAGAAAATCTTATTTTAAGTGAGCTTGACAGAATAAAGGAATATGAAAACAACGAGTTTGCCGTAATGGTTTATATGAGCTTGCTGAGCATACTTTTTTCGTATTTTGCAAAGCAAGGGCGAAATATTGATGACATATTTGGGAAAGGCTTTCATCCCTATTCGGTGATAAATGAGGAAATGTCATATACAAAACAGAGGCTGTTTTTGTGTGATTGCTATAAAAAAGCTATTGATTATCAGCTTGGGCATCAGGATACAAAATCCGCACAGATTGCTAAACAGGCAAAAAATTATATTAAATTGAATTACGCAAATTCAGAGATGTCTATTTCAGATATATCGCGTGAACTGCTTGTTAATCAGACATATTTGAGAAGAATGTTCAAAGATGAATATCAGATGACAATAAGCGACTATATAACTAAATACAGAATGGAAAAAGCGAAGGAGCTTATACAGAAAGAGAACACCAAGCTTTCGTATATAGCGTTTGAGGTCGGGTATAATGATACCAGTTATTTTAGTAAATGCTTTAAAAAGTATTTTGGTTATCTTCCGAGTGATGTGAAAAATAGACAATAATTTTTGAATACTACCAATATATTTTGGATATTACGTAGCATTTTAACAATAATAATCCTATAATTAGATTACAACAAGAGATTGTGGTTCACTTGTTGGCAAATGCAACAATCATTTGCCACAAAATTTTAGGAGGATGGATTATGAAAAAAATATTAGTATTAGCAATGAGCATGGTTCTTTCTTTTTCTGTATTAGCAGGATGCACAAACAATTCAAATGACAGCTCAGCTGCTGGGCAGGATTCAAGCAGTGAAGTTCTTGCAGAAGGAGTTTTGTCAAACGAAGAAGCTACTTTGAGTATTTATGCTCAGTATTCAGATGACGATACAAAAATTCCTTATGATTATGCAGTAGAGCAGTTAAAAAAAGCTTATCCAAATGTTACGTTAAAGCTTGAAGTTCAGGCACAGGATGACGGACAAAAGCTGATGACATATGCAGCTACCGGAAATCTACCCGATATTTATCAGGTAGCGTTATCACAGATTGAGAACTTTAAAGAATCAGGCAATATTATGGTACTTAATGATATTGCAAAAGAAACCGGATTTACCGATAAGGTTTTTGAAAGTGCAGAAAATATTCTTTACAACGAAGACGGAAACATCTATGCATTCCCTTATGCAGGCAACGAATATGTAGTATGGTATTACAACAAGGCAATTTTTGATGAATATAATGTTGAGGTTCCAACAACTTTTGACGAGCTTATTGCAGCTGCCGAGACCTTTAACGACAATGATATTGTTCCTATGTCAATTTTCGGAACAGAGGGCTGGATAACAGCTGCTATGTATGATGTTCTTGCAACAAGATGGGATGCAGGCGGTATTGCAAAGCTTGACAACGGAGAAGGTACTGCATCAGAAGATGCTTACAAGAACGCTGCTGAGATGATGAATAAGCTTGTTAATGCAGGATTATTCCAGAGCAGTGCATCAACAACAAACTACGACCAGGCTTCACAGATGTTCTTGAATGGTGAGGCTGCAATGTTCTTGAACGGGCAGTGGTATATGACAGACGCAACAGCAACCCTTGGCGATGATGTTGACTGGATGTATTATCCTTCATACGATAAAGCAGCATACGAAGAAGGCAAAACAGCATGGTCAGGCGGCGGTGCAGCAGCAGGCTATGCAGTAAACCCTAAATCAGAGAATGCAGAGCTTGCAGCAAAGGTAGCAGCATTTATTTCAGAAAAATATTGCGAAGCTAAGGTTATGTATCGTGGAACACCACTTGTTGCAGTAAATGTTGATGTTGAACCAGAAAACGAGTTCCCTGCTATGATGAAAAAGTTGCAGGCTGATTTGCCAAGCATCACAAGCATCACAAAATTTGACTGGCATCTTACAAACCCAACCTTCAAAACTGCTATTGAAGACCAGACAAAGTATCTTTTAGTAGCAGATTATTCCCCGGATGATTTTATTGCAGAGGTAAACAATTCTCTCAAATAAATAATATCACCAGCAGGCAGTACACAAAATGTAATCAATATGAGCCGCCATGCTTAGGCAATCAGCGTATGGCGGCTCTACTTATAAAGAAATAGAAAAGGGGGACAAAAAGTGAAGAAATTTTATTCAAACAAGCTTGCTATTGTATTATTTGCCTTGCCTGCTCTTGTGGTTTTTTCTTTAATGGTTTTTTATCCTATTGTTCAGGTATTTATAAAAAGCTTTTATGACTGGAACGGGTTAGGAAGCGGAACTTTTATCGGTTTTGATAATTATATAAAGCTTTTTGATGATACAGTATTTAAAATTTCTAACAAAAACGCACTTATTTTTGCATTAGTTATTACAGTTTTTCAGATTACTCTTGCTACTATCTTTGCGTTGGTTGTATCGAATAAGAGGACAAAGGGCAGAGATTTTTTAAGAGTATCATATTTTATTCCGGTAGTATTATCTGTAACCGTTGTATGCCAGCTTTGGCTTGCAATTTTAAATTCGGATTCTGGCTTGCTTAATTCGCTGTTTAAGGCATTAGGCATTGATTATCAGCAGAACTGGCTTTCTGACCGTAACGTAGCGATTTATGTAATAGCATTTGTTAATGCATGGCAGTGGATGGGATATCAGTTTGCCCTTATGCTTGCAGGAATTAAGTCTATCCCAATAGATTATTATGAGGCGGCAAAAATCGATGGTGCCACAACAATGCAGGCACACAGAAAAGTAACAATTCCTTTATTGAAGGAAACCTATAAGATTTGCCTGACAATTTCCCTTACTGGTGGTGTCAAAGCATTTACAGAAATGTTTATAATGACGAAGGGTGGCCCAGGCAACGCAACCTACACCCTGACGTATTTAATGTATAAAGCAGCCTTCCGTGAATTCCGTTATGGTTATGGTATGGCTTCCGCCAGCATATTGGTGCTTCAATGCTTAGCGATAATTCTGATTATCAACTGGCTGTTTCGTGATAAAGAAAAAAAGGTTAGGAGGGATACCAGATGGAACACAAAGTAACAGGTAAAATCGGCGCATTGATATTTCGCATTTTTTGCTGGATATATGCAGGAATTTCGCTATATCCTGTTATATGGCTAATATTTTATTCATTTAAAAACAACAGTGAAATATTTGTTACAAATCCGTTCGGATTTCCTACAACACTTCATATAGAAAACTATATAAAAGCATGGTCGCAGTATGATGTGCCCGTTTATTTTTTAAACAGTGTAATTATTTCAGTTGCAACAGTTGTTCTAACAATTGTGCTTGCATTATTATTCTCGTATGCTACTGCTCGATTGCAGTGGAGAGGCAGGAATTTTGCAAGATTATACATTGTTTTAGGTATGTTTATTCCTATTCAGGCAATATTGATTCCTGTTGCAAAGCTGGTAAACGGATTGGGGCTTTCAAGCTCAAGAATAGGGCTGATTCTTGTTTATTCTGCCATTAATATTTCCTTTGCAACCTTGGTATATTATGGCTTCTTAAAAGGCCTGCCAGTAGAACTTGAAGAAGCTGCCTGTATGGATGGCGCAAATATATTCATATGTTTCTTTAAAATCATTGTTCCATTGGTTAAGCCAGCAACAGCAACCCTTGTTATTTATATTTTCTTGAATGCATGGAATGAATTCAATCTCGCCAATGTTCTGGTAATAGATGAGAAACTTAAAACCTTGCCACTTGGGCTATTGTTCCTGCAAGGCGCATTTACCACAGACTGGGGAGCAATGGGGGCAACAATGGTTATCGCTAGCTTGCCCACTATTATTTTGTATGTAGTGTTCAGCAAACAGGTTGAGGGAGCAATGACAATCGGCGGCGCAGTAAAAGGATAGAAAATCCTTTGAAAATATGCTATAATAAAATCAATATCATTGAGAGAGTAAGGAAGCTGGTTCGTCTGTATAATTATTATACTTGATGCTCCAGCTTGCTGTTTACTATTTTGAAATTAAATAGGATTTATGAATTGCTGAAAATAGTTCTCAACGATGTGAAAGGAGATAATTATGATAGAAAACACAGCAAAGCTTGATTGGCTTGAAGACCCGACAGTTTTTTCTGTAAACACAATACCTGCTCATTCTGACCACAGCTTTTTTGAGGATGAAGAACAGGCGATTATGAATATGCAAATGCCTTTAAAGCAGAGCCTTAACGGAAGCTGGCTTTTTTCGTATGCAGAAAACCCAGCCTCTCGTTGTGAGGATTTTTATAAGCCTTATTTTGATTGCAGTGGATTTTCTGAAATTCAGGTGCCCTCACATATTCAGCTGCAAGGCTATGACAAGTGCCATTATACCAATAAAATATACCCATGGGATGGGCATGCGCAGCTTCGACCCCCGTATATTTCATGGGAATACAACCCAGTTGCAAGCTATGTGAAATTCTTTGAACAAAAGGAAAATCTAAAAGGTAAAAGGCTTTTTTTATCTTTTCAGGGGGTTGAAACTGCCTTTTACGTCTGGCTGAATGGAAGTTTTATCGGGTATGGTGAAGATTCCTTTACGCCGTCTGAATTTGAAATAACCGATTTTGTATGCGATGGCACAAATAAGCTATGCGTTGAGGTTTATAAGAGGAGCAGTGCAAGCTGGATTGAGGACCAGGATTTCTGGCGATTTTCAGGAATATTCAGGGATGTATATATTTATTATATTTATGCGATACCAAAGCTGCATATCGCAGATTTATTTGCCACAACCGTGCTTGAATCTAATTATAAAAACGGAACACTGAATGTAAAATTAAAGCTTGTGGGAGAAGAGCCAGGCTTTG